>JAFIEN010000004.1 GCA_020832515.1 Rubellimicrobium sp.
CGGGTGATGACCACACGGTCGGGGCGCGAGATGAGCGTGCGGATGACCGCCGCCGGACGGTTCGGCTGGGTCAGCGACCGGCAGGGCTATCGCTACGAGGCTGCGCAGGCGGACGGACGGCCCTGGCCCGCGATCCCGGAAAGTGTCCTGAGGGTCTGGCAGGCCGTCTCGGGATCGGCACGGGGGCCGGAATGCTGTCTGATGAACCTTTATCGCGGGGCGGCAAGGATGGGGCTGCATCAGGATCGTGACGAGGCGGACCTTGCCTGCCCGGTGGTCTCGATCTCGTTGGGGGATGAGGCGCTGTTCCGCATCGGCCATGTCGCACGCGGGGGCGATACGGAGTCCGTCTGGCTGCGGTCGGGTGATGTGGTGGTCATGGGCGGTGCAGCCCGGCTGATCCATCACGGGGTGGATCGGGTCCGGGCCGGATCGTCGCGGCTGCTGGACGGGGGTGGCCGGATCAACCTGACGCTGCGCGTCGTGACCCGGGCGCCCGCGCTTCAGAAATTGCCGTCCAGCGTGCAGCAGCCCGACAGAACGTAATTGCCGTCCGGCGCCTCGGTGAACAGCGTCGCGTGCCAGCCATAGCGCCGGTCCGACATGCCGTCGGAACACTGGCCCTTTTCGACGATCAGCGTCCGTTCCAGCGTCGGCCCCTCTTCGAGCCGGGCAAGAAACCCGTTCTCGCCCACTGCCTCGTGGACCCGGTTTAGGTCGCGGCGCATGTCACCCATCATCTCGAACTCGTCGCCGCGCGGATAAAGGCCGATGCGCCAGAAGGGTTCGGTGCCGATGCAGGCCAGCGGGCGGGGCAGTTCATAGGGAAAGATGTCGGACCGCGCGAGGAAGCGCATGTTGACCCAGCCATTCCCCTCGGAGATGCCGACAAGGCCCCAGGTGCCGTCGGGTGTGGTCTCGATCACCTCGATGTTGAAGGCATAGGCATAGAAGCTGTCGAGGATCGGCGCATTGGCGGATGGTTCGGCGCGGATGTTCAGCCGGTCGTCCTCGGCCACACCCGTCACCTCGAACTGGGCGGGGAAATCGGGTCTGCCGTCCTGGGCATGGGTCTGGACTGCCAGCATCGTCAGGCAAAGGGCAAGTGCGGCTGTTCGGTTCATCTTCCGGCTCCCCAGGAAATGGATGCGTGTCTGCGGGTGTAGGATTCCGCCATGAAACCCAGCACGATCATGACCATCGCAACGCCAAGCGGATAGCCGATCGAGGTGAAATTCGGATTGTAGTTCACAAAGACAAAGCCGCGGGCCTGGTCGATGATGTGAAACAGCGGATTCCAGGCGAAAAGCGGCAGGATATGCGCGGGCAGGCTGTTGGCCACGAACATCTTGCCCGATGCGATCATGTTGATCCGCGAATAGACCGAGGACCCGACCGTCACGAATTCGGGAAACCACGGCTTGATCGCGGCAAAGACGATGCCCACCCCCACGCCCGACAGCCAGGACAGAAGCAGCATCCCCATCGCACCGGCGGGGTTGTCGATCACCACGGGTGTGACAAGGACGTGATAGAAGAACAGGATCACGAACAGCGACAGGAGCTGGATGTAGAGCGAACCTATGGCCGAGGCGCTGATCGTGATGAAGGTGTTCAGCGGCGCGTGCTGCATCATCGACGAGGCCGGCCCCTCTGCCTTGACGACGGCGGCGACCGTCTTGATGTGCACCATGAAGACGAAGATGCCCGACATGATGTAGAGCAGGAAATCGCCCCGCAGCGCCGCGCCGCGAATGCCGATCAGCGCGAACATGAGATAGAAGGCCAGCACGAAGGTCATCGTCTGGACGATGTTGAGAAACAGCCCCGCGACCGCGTTGCGATGCGTGCGGCGAATGTCGCGCACGATGCTGTGGTAGATCACCTCGAGCATCGCCAGCGCCGAGCGCATGGCCGATGGCGTCCGCCGGGTTTGGAACATTCTGCCGCCCTGACCTTTGTTGCCCGCGTCCCGTGCGCGCGCCTTTGCCTGCAGGATCGCATGTATTTCTTGCCGATCCCTTGAGGCCGCAGCATAAGGGCCGCGCCTTGCGGGATCAACAACGGCGCAGCATCGGGTCACGGCCGCGCGCCGGTGACCTTCGGTGGGGCGGATCCCGGGGCCGGCACATGCGCAGGACATCAGGCGGAAAGGGGCGGAACCCATGAACCACGACAGGCTGACCGAGGTCATGCGCAGGCTGGCGCTCGAGGCGGGCGAGGTCATCATGCAGATCTACGCCGCCCCCGATTTCGACGTTCGCGCAAAGGGTGATGCCAGCCCCGTGACCGAGGCGGACGAGGCTGCGGATGCGCTGATTTCGCGCGGCTTGCGGGCCGCCTTTCCCGAAGTGCCGCTTGTGACCGAGGAACAGGCGGCCACGCACGGGCAGACGCTTTCGAGGTTCCTGATCGTCGATCCGTTGGACGGCACGAAGGAATTCGTGCAACGGCGCGGCGATTTCACCGTCAACATCGCCTATGTCGAAAACGGTGTGCCGCTGCGGGGCGTTGTCTATGCACCGGCGAAAGGACGGCTCTTCTACACCAATGCCGTGGGCACCGCGGTCGAGGAGACGGGCGATCTCGACAAGGACAAGGCAGGGATCACCCGGCCCGTCACCGTATCTGTGCCCGACAATGACGCGCTGATGGTCGTGGCCTCGAAGTCGCATCGCGACGCTGCGACCGATGCCTACATTGCGCGATACGCGGTGCGCGACATGACCAGCGCGGGAAGCAGCCTGAAGTTCTGCCTTGTCGCCACCGGCGAGGCCGACCTCTATCCGCGGCTGGGCCGGACGATGGAATGGGACACCGCAGCAGGCCATGCCGTGCTGCGGGGGGCGGGGGGACAGGTCGTGCGCTTCGACGATCACACGCCGCTGACCTATGGCAAGCCGGGGTTCGAAAACCCGCATTTCATTGCCCATGCGCCCGGCTGCATGCTGCGGCCTCCCGGCTGATGGCAGCGGCCCCCATCACCCCCCGCGTCCTGATCGCGATCCCGGCACGCTTCGCCTCGCAACGATACCCGGGCAAGCCGCTGGCCATGTTGCGCGGGGCCGACGGGCAGGCGCGGTCGCTGATCCGGCGGTCCTGGGAGGCGGCGATGAAGGTCAGCGGCGCGGCGCGCGTCGTGGTGGCGACCGACGATGACCGCATCGGCAGCCATGCCCGTGGCTTCGGGGCCGAGGTTGTCATGACATCGCCCACCTGTCGCAACGGCACCGAGCGCGTGGCCGAGGCGGTGGCGGCACTGGGCGGGGCGTTCGACATTGTCGTGAACCTGCAGGGCGATGCGCCGCTGACCCCTGCGTGGTTCGTCGAGGCGCTTGTCGAGGCATTGGCGCAAAATCCGGCGATGGAGATGGCAACCCCGGTCCTGCGCACCAGCGGCGCAACGCTTGCCGGTTTCCTGCAGGACCGCCGCGCGGGCCGCGTGGGCGGTACGACGGCCGTCTTCGGCGTCGATGGCCGGGCGCTTTACTTCTCGAAGGAGGTGATCCCCTTCACCTCGCGGGATTACGCGGCCGACGCGCAAACCCCGGTCTGGCATCATGTGGGCGTCTATGCCTACCGCCCCGCCGCCCTGTCGCACTACCCGACGCTGGACCCCGGCCCGCTCGAGACGCTGGAGGGTCTTGAACAGCTGCGGTTTCTCGAACACGGCCTGCCGGTTCTCTGCGTCGAGGTCGACGCGCGCGGCCGCCCGTTCTGGGAGTTGAACAACCCCGAGGACGTGGCCCGGATCGAGGCGATGCTCGCCGAGGCCGGACTGACATGACGGAAGCGGGCGAAGGTGCTCAGGGCGACGGTGCTTGGGCGCAAATGTCCGAAAGCCGGCCTGCTGGCGGCATCCCCGTCTCGGTCATCGTCGTCAGCCGCGGCCGCCCGAAGGCGCTGCGCCGATGCCTCAGGGCGCTGTCCCAGCTGACCCATCCCCTGTTCGAGATCGTCGTCGTCGCCGATCCGGCCTCGCTCACCCTGCTGCGCGAAGAGCTTGAAGGCCGGGTCAAGTGGGCCCCCTGCGACCAGGCCAATATCTCGGCCGCGCGCAACATCGGCCTTCGCCTTGCGGCGGGCGATATCGTGGCATTCATAGACGATGACGCGGTGCCCGAGCCGACCTGGCTTTCCTGGCTCGCGGCCCCGTTCGAGCGGCCCGAGGTCGCGGCCGCAGGGGGCTTTGTGCTTGGCCGCAACGGATTGTCGTGGCAGTGGCAGGCCCGCGACGCCCGTCCCGACGCGCGCTGCCATCCGCTGCAGGTCGATCCGGCCACCGTCACCCTGCTGACCGGACGGCCCGGGCGGGCGATCAAGACCGAAGGCACCAACATGGCCTTCCGGCGCGAGGTTCTGGCCACGCTCGGCGGCTTCGACCCGGCCTTCCACTTCTACCTCGACGAAACCGACCTGAACCTCCGTCTGGCCGAGACCGGACTTGCGACCGCCGTCGTGCCGATGGCCGTGGTTCACCACGGTTTCGCCGCCAGCGCGCGCAGGCGCGAGGACAGGGTGCCGCTCGACCTGCACGAGATCGGGGCAAGCCTTGCCGTCTTCCTGCGCAAGCATCGCCATCCCGATCCCGAATCGCGCTATGCCGAGGAAGCGGCCGAGCAGCGTCGCAGGCTGGTCGCGCATATGGTCGCCGGGCGGATCGACCCGCGCGATGTGGGGCGCCTTCTGCAGGGCCTCCGCGAAGGCTGGGAAGAGGGGCAACTGCGCGAGATCCGCCGGCCGGGGGCCATCCCCCCTGCCGCCTCGCCCTTCATGCCCTGCCTTGCCCGCCCCGGCTTGCGCGGCCATCGGGTGCTGTCGGCGCGCGGCTGGCAGGCCCGGCGCGCGCGACGGCTTGCGGCCTCGCTTGCGGCCGAGGGGTATGTCGTCAGCCTTTATGTCCTGCGTCTGTCCGCAAGGCGCCACAACGTGGCCTATCACCCGGCGGGGTTCTGGCTCCAGACGGGCGACCTGTTCGGCAAGTCGCTCAGAACCGATCCGCAGTTGCGGTTCTGGTCCTTCGCCCGAAGGCTTGCACGCGAGATCGACCGGACCGAGGGGCTGCGCTGGCCCTGGCCCGACGGCCGGCCCGTTCCATCCGGTCCCGATGACGGGGATTGGACAGTCAAGGATTGATCGGGGACGGGGTTTTTGCCACGATCATGCCGTAGTTGGATGCAAAAAAATCGCTATCGGCACTCGTTCAGGGCGACGCAAAAGACAGGATCGACCCGATGAAGATGAAAGTCACCAAGGCCGTCTTTCCCGTCGCGGGCATGGGCACACGCTTTCTTCCGGCAACCAAGGCCGTGCCCAAGGAGATGATGACCCTCGTCGACCGGCCGCTGATCCAGTATGCCATCGACGAGGCCCGAGCTGCCGGCATCCGCGACTTCATCTTCGTCACTGCGCGCGGCAAGTCCGCGCTCGAGGATTACTTCGACGCCGCGCCGGAACTTGAGGCGACGCTGCGCAAGGCCGGCAAGGACGAGCTTCTGCAGACGCTCAAGGCGACCAACATGGATTCCGGGGCCATCGCCTATATCCGGCAGCACAAGGCCCTTGGCCTGGGGCACGCGGTGTGGTGTGCCCGCCGCCTGATCGGGGACGAGCCCTTTGCCGTCATCCTGCCCGACGATGTGATCGCGGCCGAAAAGCCCTGCCTTCAGCAGATGGTCGAGGCCCATGCCGAAACCGGCGGTTGCATGGTCGCCGCGATGGATGTGCTGCCCGAACGCGCCCATGCCTATGGCGTACTTGATATCGGGCAGGATCTGGGTGAGCTGGTTTCGGTCCGGGGCATGGTCGAAAAGCCCGCCACGGGCACGGCACCGTCCAACCTTGCCGTGATCGGGCGCTATATCCTGACGCCCTCGGTGCTGCGCAACCTCAGTCAGATCAAGCCGTCGGCCGGTGGCGAACTGCAACTGACCGATGCCATCGCCGCCGAACTGGCGGATGGGCGCGACGTATTCGGTTTTCGCTTCCGGGGCGAGCGGTTCGACTGTGGCTCGAAGGCTGGCTTCCTGCAGGCCACCGTGGCATTCGGCCTGGCGCGACCCGATCTGAGGGATGAGCTTGGCGAGTACCTCCGCGCCCTCATCGCCCAGAGGGAGGCAGCGGAATAACAGCACCACCTTCCGACCCGCCCCCGGCGCGGCTTCTTGACCTGACCCGGTTGATCTCGCGGGCGGGGCGGGTGCTGACCGGGGTGGACCGGGTCGAACGGGCCTGGCTTGGGTGGCTGATTGCAGATCAAGTGCCCGTCTTCGGCCTGGTCCGCAGCGCAGCCGGCTTCATTCTGCTCGATCGCGCGGGGATGGAGGCATTTGCCGCCAATCTGGACCGGCAGGACTGGGGGCGACCCGACCTTCTGTCACGCATGGCCTTGCGGCTGAGCACGGCACGTCAGGCGGCCGAGAGCAGGGTCCGTGCCGTTGCCCGCGCGCGCTGTCTGCCGCCGGGGCTGGGCGGGATGCTGCGCCGGCATGTGCCGGCGGGTTTTGCCTATTTCAACATCGGACACAGCAACCTGACCGAGCGCGTCCTGTCGGTGATGAAGACGCTGCCGGGCACGCGGATCACGGTTCTGGTTCATGACACGATCCCGCTCGACCATCCCGACTGGCAACGCGAGGGGACGGTCGCGGCCTTTGCCGCAAAGTTCGCCCGGGTCAGCCGTCATGCCGATCGCGTCATCGCCACGACCCGCGCGGCAAAGGCCGATCTGCAGCGCCATTTCGCAACGCTCGAGCGGTCGCCGGAGATCGTCGTCGCCCCGCTTGGCCATTCGCCCGCCATCCCCGATCCCCATGCATTGCCTGCCGACCTGCGGTTCGACCCGCCCGTCTTCCTGTGCCTCGGCACGATCGAGCCGCGCAAGAACCACGCCTTGTTGCTCGATGTCTGGGACATGCTTCCCCGGGGGGCTGCGCAACTGGTGATCTGCGGCAGCAGGGGCTGGCGCTGCGAAGAGGTCTTCGCCCGGCTGGATGCCCGCCCGCCCGGCGTGATCGAGCTTTCGGGCCTGTCCGACGGTGCGGTGGCGGCGATCATGCGCCGCGCGCGCGCGCTACTCTTTCCCAGCCGGGCCGAGGGATTTGGCCTGCCCCTGGTCGAATCCGCGGCAGCTGGCCTGCCCGTCCTGTGCAGCGACCTGCCGGTCTGCCGTGAAGTCATGGGACCGGCCGGGATTTACCTTGAGCCGACAAACGCTTATATCTGGGAACAAAATGTGAGGGCAGCCATCGACACCCCGCCGCCGACGCGGGCCTATCAGCCTCTGACCTGGGAGGCGCATTTCAAGGTTGCGTTAAGCTTGGGGTGGTAAACCGCGTTTCGTATCGTTGGTCACGACCTTGTAGAGGTGACGAGTGAACGTCCTGAAGCGATATCGTCTGAGACTGCGGCGCAAGCGCTGGCGTCTGCGCGCCATGCGCAAGCGGCACGAATTGTCGGCCGTCTCGGACCGCACCTCGCTGATCCGGCCGGGGCAAATCCTCGTCTTCTCGACCTTCCGCAACGAGGATGTCCGCCTGCCGCACTTCCTGCGATATTACAGGGATCTGGGCGTCGATCACTTCCTCATGGTCGACAATGGCAGCGATGACGGCGGACGCGAATACCTTGCCGGCCAACCCGATGTCAGCCTCTGGACGACCGAGGCAAGCTACAAGCGTGCCCGGTTCGGTGTGGATTGGCTGAACGGGCTGCAATCGCGCTACGGCCACGG
Source organism: Rubellimicrobium sp. (assembly GCA_020832515.1). GTDB lineage: Bacteria > Pseudomonadota > Alphaproteobacteria > Rhodobacterales > Rhodobacteraceae > JAFIEN01. The sequence continues at coordinate 7,733 of JAFIEN010000004.1, forward strand.
GCATTGGTGCCTTGTCGTGGATCCCGACGAACTGCTGGTCTATCCCTTCTGCGACACGCGACCGCTGCAGGCGCTGACGGACTGGCTTGATGCCTCGTCGATCAAGGCCTTCGGGGCGATGTTGCTGGACATGTATCCCAAGGGCCCGATCGACGAAGCCGTCTATCGGCGCGATGACGATCCGCTGACGGTCGCCTCATGGTTCGACGCGGGCAATTACATGATCTCGCGCAACTGGCGCTTCGGCAATCTCTGGATCCAGGGCGGCCCGCGCGCGCGCGTCTTCTTTCCCGACAAGCCGGCCCGCGCGCCTGCGCTGAACAAGATCCCGTTGGTGAAATGGAAGCGGCACTATGCCTATGACAGCTCCACCCATAACCTGCTGCCGCGCGGGCTGAACCTCGTTTATGACGAATGGGGCGGCGAAAAGGCGTCCGGCGTGCTCTTGCACACGAAATTCCTCAACAGTTTCACAACGAAGGCCGAAGAAGAACTGAAACGGCGGCAACATTATGCGGGAAGTCACGAATACCGCGCCTATGCCGCGACCCTGAAGGACAACCCGGATCTCTGGTGCCGATGGAGCGAGAAATACATCAACTGGCGCCAGCTCGAGGTTCTGGGTCTCATGTCCAAGGGCAACTGGGCATGACGCCGGTCCTTGGTGTCGTGATGCTGGTGCATACCGCCTTTGACAGGGCAGAGCAGGTGATCCGCCATTGGGTGTCGGGCGGCTGTCCTGTCGTGGTGCATGTTGATGCAAATGTTCCGGCCCGGGTCTATGCGATCTTCGCTGCCCGGCTCTCTGATCTGGAGATGGTGAAGTTCTCGCGGCGGCATCGCTGCGAATGGGGCACGTGGGGCATCGTCGCCGCGACCCAGAGCGCGGCCGAGCTTCTGTTGTCGTCCTGGCCGGGGCTGCGCAACGTCTATCTGGCCTCTGGCGCATGCCTGCCGCTGCGTCCGATCGAAGAGTTGCAGGATTATCTGAACGACCGGCCCGGCACGGATTTCATCGAAAGCGTGACCACCGCCGATGTGCACTGGACAGTAGGGGGCCTGTCGGAAGAGCGTTTCACGCTTCGCTTTCCGTTCTCCTGGCGGCGGCATCGGCGGCTGTTCGACACCTATGTGCGTCTGCAGCGTCGGACCGGCCTTGTCCGCAAGATACCCGACGGCATCGACCCGCACATGGGCTCGCAATGGTGGTGCCTGACACGCAGGACGCTGACCGCGATCCTGACCGACCCCGACCGACCGCGGCTCGAACGGTATTTCCGCAAGGTCTGGATCCCGGACGAAAGCTATTTCCAGACACTCGCCCGGCGCTATTCCCACCGGATCGAAAGCCGGTCGCTGACGCTGACGAAATTCGATTTCCAGGGCAAGCCTCACATCTTCTACGACGATCACATCCCGCTGCTGCGGCGATCGGACTGTTTCGTCGCGCGCAAGATCTGGCCCAGGGCCGAAGAGCTTTACCAGGCCTTTCTTGGCCCCACGTCTTATGGTGCACAGATTTCGGAACCCAATCCCGGAAAGATCGACCGTCTGTTTTCCAAGGCGGTCGAGCGGCGGACGAAGGGCCGGCCCGGCCTTTACATGCAAAGCCGTTTTCCAAACGAAGGCTGGGAGAACGGGCTGACCTCGTCGCCCTATTCGGTGTTTCAGGGTTTCACCGAATTGTTCGAGGATTTCGAACCCTGGCTTGCCCGCACCACAGGCGCGCGGGTTCACGGTCATCTCTTCGCTCCCACGCGGGTCGAGTTCGAGGACGGCCAACCTGTCTTTGCCGGCGGCCTGTCCGACAGTACGGCGCTGCGCGACTACCATCCGCGCATGTTCCTGACCAACCTGATCTGGAATACGCGGGGCGAGCATCAGTGTTTCCAGTTCGGCCCGCGCGACAGCCAGAAGGTGATATGGGATATCGCCAAGGACAGCCATGCCCGTGTCAGTGTCATTTCGGGGGGCTGGGCAGTGCCTCTGTTCAGGAGCGATCTCGACTTCGCCGAACTGCGCGCCGAAGCCGCGCGGCTTCAGAAGATCGAGGCCGAGCATCTGAACGTCCTGCGCTCGTACTATGCCAAGGCGCGGATCCGCATCTGGTCCATGGCCGAATTTCTGGAAGAGCCGATGGAGAACCTGCAGCAAGTCATCGCCGAAATCGCCGCCAAGGGCAGCGTCCGGATTGCCGAGGCACCGCGGTTGCGCGATCTGAGCGGCTTTGGTCAGTTCCTCCAGCAACTCAGAAACCAAGGTATGCAGCCGCATCTGATCGGCGAGTTTCCGGTCAACCCCCCTTCCGACACCACCGCCCCCCCTCGGCGCAAGCCTTATCTGGTGCGTTGATCCATGCCGAATTTCGACTGTTTCGTCCTGTTCGCCGAAATGCGCACCGGGTCGAATTTTCTGGAAACCAATCTCAACAGTTTCGCCGGCATCAAATGCCACGGCGAATTGTTCAATCCGCATTTCATCGCCTATCCCGGCACGCATGACGTGATGGGCATCACCCAGGCGATGCGCGATGCCGATCCGGCACGGCTACTGGGCACGATCCGGCTTGAGACAGGTGTCCTGAGCGGTTTTCGTTTCTTTCACGACCATGATCCGCGTGTGCTGGAGCTGATCCTGCCCGATCCACGTTGCGCGAAGATCATCCTGACCCGCAATCCGATCGAAAGCTATGTCAGCCGCAAGATCGCGGCCGCCACCGGGCAATGGAAGCTGACCAATGCCAGGAACGCGAAGTCGGACAGGGTCCGCTTCGACCCGGCCGAGTTCGAGGCGCATCTGACGGCGCTCCAGGCCTTCCAGCTGCAGATTCTGGGCGCGCTGCAACGGACTGGGCAGACCGCCTTCTACCTCGACTACGAGGATCTGCAGGATGTCGAGGTGATGAACGGACTTGCGGCCTTTCTGGGGGTGGCCGACCGGATCGAGGATCTGGACCGCAAGCTGAAGAAGCAGAACCCTGAGCCTATCGAGGAAAAAGTCGTGAACTTCCCCGAGATGGAAGCTGTGCTTGCTCGACTTGACCGGTTCAACCTGGCCCGCACGCCCAACTTCGAGCCTCGACGCGGCGCCGCCATCCCAAGCTATCTTGCTGCCGCGACAAGTCCGTTCCTCTACCTCCCGGTGCCCGGAGGCCCCGTCGCGGCGATGCGCGACTGGCTGCACCGGCTTGACGGCGCACCGCCCGAGGGTGATTTCACCATGCGCAGCCTTCGGCAATGGAAGCTCGCGCATCCCGGCCATCGAAGCTTCAGCGTGCTGCGTCATCCGCTTGTCCGTGCGCATGCGGCCTATCGGGCCCGGATCGCGGGTGACGGTCCGGGGGTGCTGCGGGGCATTCGCGATACGCTGGCGCGCACGATGGGGCTGCAATTGCCCGATGAACCCGACGACCACGCCGGTCATCGCGCCGCGTTCGAGGTTTTTCTGGGGTTTCTCAAGGCCAATCTGGGCGGTCAGACGAATCTGCGCGTCGATCCTGTCTGGGCAAGCCAGGCCGCGCTTTTGCAAGGCATGGGCGGTTTTGCCCTGCCGGACGCGATCCTGCGCGAAGAGCGGCTGTCGGACGATCTGCCGATGCTGCTGGCCCAGATCGGCCTGAAGACGCCCTGCCCGCCCATGCCACAGACCGACCCCGAGCATGAACGGCTGGCCGCGATCCACCGGCCGCAACAGGACGCGCTGATCCGCGAAGTCTATCTCCGCGACTACATCGCCTTCGGGTTTGACGACTGGCGGCCTGCTCAGGCCGCCTGACTGGCCTCGGCTTCGGTCAGGATGGTGTGAAGCGTGGCTGCATCGGCATTCACCCGCAGCTTGGCCTGGATTGCCGCATCGCGCATCGTGCGCGCCACCAGCGCAAGCGCCTTGAGATGTTCCACCCCGGCAGAGACGGGGGCAAGCAGGCCGAAGACCAGATCGACCGGTTGTCGGTCCACCGCATCGAAATCAAGCGGCTTTTCAAGCCGGATGAACAGGCCGTGGATCCGGTCCACCCCCGCAAGACGCGCATGCGGAATGGCCACTCCGTGGCCCACACCCGTCGGCCCGAGCGCCTCACGCTCGACCAGAGCCTCCACCACGTCGGGCGCGCTCACGCCGAAGGATTGATGCGCAAGATCGCCAAGGTCCTGGAAAAGACGCTTCTTGCTGCTCGTCGCCCCGAGAATCTTGACGCTCCCGGGGCGCAGAATGTCGCCCAATCGCATTAAAACCTGTCCTGGCCAGCGGCCGCAGTTTCAGTTTTCACCTGTCGGGTCGATCCACCCGATGTTACCGTCGTCCCGACGATAGACGACATTCAGTCCGCTGTGTCTGTCGTTGCGAAACACCAGAACAGGCGCATGGGCAAGTTCCATGTGCATCACCGCCTCGCCGACCGAAAGCGAGGGGATCGTCGTCTCCATCTCGGCGATGATCGTCGGGTTCAGGCTATCGGGTTCCGTTTCTTCGGTCTCCTCGTTCGAGGCGAGGATATACGAGCCGGCGGTCGAGAGTTCAACCGGCATGGGGCGCGTCGTGTGATGATCCTTGAGCCTGCGCTTGTAGCGGCGAAGCTGCTTTCCCATCTTGTCGCAGCCGCTGTCGAAAGCAGCGTAGATTTCATGCGCATGACCCTTGGACTGAGCGGTCAGCCCGGTCGACAGATGGACCGCGATCTCGCAGACATACTCGCTGCCGCTACGCGAAAAGACGACTGCCGCATCGGTCGGCCGGCCGGCGTATTTGTCCACCGTTTCGCCAAGCTCGGTCTTCACATGGTCCTGGAGTGCCGTCCCGATATCGATCTGCTTGCCAGTGATCTTGTAGCGCATCGTTCCTCCTTCGGTCTTGAAACAGGCCCGGACGGCAGCCCGGCCGCGCGCGGCCTGCAGGGGTCTTGAACGTCATCATCATCGGGGGTCGGATCTGCAAGACCGCATCCCGGTGGCCGGTCAACGGCCGGGACCGGATGGGGCGGCGAGGGTCCATGAAGCCAGTCATCCCCCCGATGAGGCACCAGAGCGGGGCGGTCTGTCAATGATCCTTTGATCGGATTGAACAACCCTGAGGTGTTTCGAAATGGATCAGTTCACCTTGAAGCCCTGCCCGAGATAGACCCGCCGCACGCCTTCGTCGCGCACCACCTCGTCCGTGGTGCCCGACATGAGCACGGTGCCGTCGTGCAGGATACAGGCGCGATCCACGATCTCGAGCGTCTCGCGCACATTGTGGTCGGTGATCAATACGCCGATGCCCCGGTTCTTGAGGTCATGGACAAGGCCCCGGATCTCGCCCACGGCGATCGGGTCGACCCCGGCGAACGGCTCGTCCAGCAGAACATATCGCGGACTGGCGGCCAGGCAGCGGGCAATCTCGGTCCGCCGACGCTCGCCCCCCGAAAGGGCCATGGCATTGGCGCGGCGCAAATGGCCGATCGAGAATTCCGACAACAATTCCTCAAGCTTTTCGCGCCGTGTGCTGTGGTCGGGCTCGGTGATCTCAAGGATGGCGAGGATGTTGTCCTCGACCGAGAGGCCCCGGAAGATCGACATTTCCTGCGGCAGATAGCCCAGCCCCATCCGGGCGCGGCGATACATCGGCAGGCCCGAGACATCGCGTCCGTCGATGATCACCTGCCCGCCGTCCGAGGCAATAAGGCCCGCGATGGCATAGAAGCAGGTCGTCTTGCCCGAGCCGTTTGGCCCCAGCAGCGCCACGACCTCACCCCGGCCAAGCGTGAGGCTGACATCGCGGATCACGAGGCGCTTGCGGTAGCTTTTGCGCAGACCGATGACCTGCAACCCGGCGCTGCCTTCGGTCACGGTCAGGTCCGCCATCACTCGGCCCCTTGCCGGAAGACGGTCCGCACCCGGCCCTCCATGACCGCGGTGCCTGCGTTCAGATTCACCGTCATCGCATCGGCCGACAAGGCGCTGGCACCTTGCGTCAGCAGGACATCGCCCGAGAGCGACAGGATCCCGGTGATCAGGTCGTAATCGGCGCGCTGGGCCTCGGCCGCTTCGGTGGCGGTGACGAAGGTCACCCCGTCCGAGGCGATCAGCCGGGCGATCTGGCCCGTCTCCTCGTCATAGACGACCTCGACACTGCCGGCTCCGATCCGCAAATCGCCCTGGCCGATGACCACATCGCCCGAAAACACGGCGCGGCGGCTGGCCTGGTCGACGCTGAGGCTGTCGGCGGTCACCTCCACCGGCTGCGACGGGTCGGCCCGGATGCCGCCAAGGTCGATGTTGGTCTGCGCCCGAGCCGCCAGAGGCAGCAGGACAAGGGCCATGAGAAGAAAGGGGGCGAAGGTGCGAAACATGGCGGGCCGGAGCATCCTCAGTTTTGCGGATCGTATATCAGGCGAACGCCGTCTTGGAAAACCAGTTGCTGCCCGCGGCCCTCGGGTGCGGGGGCCACGGTCAGGCTGCCTGCAGTAATGGAGCCGTAAGGTGCCCTCACCTCGAGAGGTCCGATCGAGCGCACCACACCGGCCTGAAGATCGGCCTCGACCCCGCCGGTCTCCATCACGTAGCCGCTTGACGCCGCGATACGCACAAGCCCGCTCAGCTGCGCCATCCGCGCGCGGCCGTCGAGCGCGCCCTGACCGGCGCGCAGGTCGATATGGGCGCCGTCGGGGGTTTCGATGACGATGCGCACATCCGTGATGGTAAAGGCGTCAGGATCACCCGGCACGGGCCGGATCGCCTCGGCCGTCATCGACATGACCGATCCGTCGATCGCGATGCCGGCAAAGCGCGGTTCGGTGATGCGTGCCTCGCGGGCGATCTCCTCGATCTCGGCGAAGGGGATGTCCAGATCCGTGCGCGAGCCGCGCGCGAACAGGAACAGCGTCGACAGAAGCACCAGCGCGATCAGCGGCAGCGTCACCTTGAGCCAGAGCACCACGCGGGAGTGGAGGTTGTCGAGGACCTCCATGACCCTCAGGCGATCCCGGCGCGAAGACAGTCGTGGATGTGCAGGATACCGACCGCGTTGCGCGATCCTGCGGGATCGACGACGAACAGGCAGGTCACCTTGCGTTCGTTCATGAGCGCGACCGCCTCTTCGGCCAGCGCGCCCGGCCCGATGGTCAAGGGGGGCGTGGTCATCACCTCGCCCGCCGTCCGCTCGAGCAGGCCGTCCATGTGCCGGCGCAGGTCGCCATCGGTGACGACGCCGGCCAGCGCGCCGTCGGGATCGGTCACGCCGACCACGCCAAAGCCCTTCTGGCTGATTGCCAGGAGCGTCTCGGTCATCGGTGTGTCACGGCGGACAAGGGGCGTGGCCTCGCCGCCATGCATCAACTGGCCCACGGTCGACAGCCGCGCGCCCAGCCGGCCGCCCGGGTGGAAGTCGCGGAAGTTCGCAGGCGTGAAGTCGCGGCTTTCCATCAGCGCCACCGCGATCGCATCGCCGAGTGCCAGCATCATCGTGGTCGAGGTAGTCGGCACGATGCCCGATCCGCAGGCTTCGGTCACTTCGGGCAGCAGGATCGCCACGTCGGATTGCGTCAGAAGCGTGCTTTCCGCCCGACTGGCCACGCCGATCAGCGGAATGCGGAACCGGCGGGTATGGGCCAGCAGATCGGCCAGTTCCGGCGTTTCGCCCGAATTGGACAGGACAAGCACGACATCGCCCCGCGTCATCATGCCAAGGTCGCCGTGGCTGGCCTCGGCCGGGTGGACGAAATGGGCGGGCGTGCCGGTGCTGGCCAGCGTCGCCGCGATCTTGCGCGCGATATGGCCCGACTTGCCCATGCCCGAGACGATCACCCGGCCGCTCGCAGACAGGATCAGGTCGACCGCGCGGGGCAGGCTGTCGTCAAGCGCATCGGCCAGCGCGCTCAGCGCCTCGGCCTCTTGACCGATGACGCGGCGGGCGGTGGCAAGGTGGCGGGCGGAGACCAGCATCTAATGTGCGAAAATGTCGGTTTCGGGCCAGCCTGACAGATCAAGCAGCGCACGTGTGGGCAGGAAATCGAAACTGGCCTGCGCGATCTCGACCCGCCCCTCGCGCGCCAACATCGCATCGAGCGCCTCCTTCAACCGGTGCAGGTGCAGCACGTCGGAGGCGGCATAGTCGAGCTGCGCATCGGTCAGGGTTTCCGCGCCCCAATCGCTGGTCTGCTGCTGCTTCGAGATATCCACCCCGAGCAGTTCCTGCAGCAGGTATTTCAGTCCGTGCCGATCGGTGAAGGTCCGCACCAGCTTCGAGGCGATCTTGGTGCAATAGACCGGTCCCGCGAGCGCGCCGAACGCATGGTGAAGGGCGGCAATGTCGAACCGGCCGAAGTGAAAGAGCTTGAGCACGGCGGGATCGGTCAGCATGGCGGTCAGGTTTGGGGCGCTGCTCTGGCCCTTGGCAACCTGCACCAGATGGCAGTTGCCGTCGCCGCCCGACATCTGGATCAGGCACAGCCGGTCGCGATGCGGGTTCAGCCCCATCGTTTCACAGTCGATGGCGACCACGGGTCCGAGGTCCAGCCCGTCGGGCAGATCGCCGTGGTAGAGATGATTTGCCATGTCTGCGCCTTCCGTGCCCTTGTGGGCGATCTAGTGCGCAAAGCCCCGGCACGCAACTGCCGCCGCGGTTTCGTCCGGATCGGCGGCGGCCACCTCGGCAAGCTTGCGGCGCAACTCGTGCGGATCAAAGCGCATCCGGCGCCGCCCCTCCCAGATCGCGGCCGAATCGCGGAAGATGCCGTCGTCGGGCCGGACATAGCCTGCCCGGTGGCCCAGGCTGCGGGCGATGATCGACTGGTAGGCATTGATCCAGTTCAGGCAGATCACGGTCGTGCCGGGCCCTGCGAAAAGGCTGTTGTGCATGGCCGAGCCGAACTCCCCCGCGATCACCTGTGCTCCGGCCGCAAGGCGCACCTGCTCGGCAAAGGGCTGATCTTCGGGCCGGATGACGGCAAAGCCCAGGTCGCGGGCGATGGCCTCGATCTCGGCGCGGTTTTCGGTCGCGCGCCGACGGTGGTTGTCTCCGCGCGACAGGAACAGCCGCCGGGGGGTGGGCGCGGCAGGGGCCCGGGCCAGAAGCCGCGCCTTGAGCAATGCAAGAAGCGGCAGGACGCCGGGCGCGATGCCGCTTGGCGAAAAGACCTCGGTGCAGCCGATGAGGGCTGGTGCTGCAAGGCGTTCGCAAGCCGGATCGAACCGCAGGAAGGGGCGGTGTGGCAGGGCCATCCGCAAAAGATCGGGCAGCCAGTGCGGCCCCGGATCGGCCAGCGCCAAGGGCCAGTCCGGCGGGCTGGACTGGTCAAGCAGAAGGGCGCGCAGCAGGATCTCGGTCAGGGCATGGCCGTAGATCCAGTTGGCATGGACCGGGACAAGGACGGGGGTTTCGGCGCGGATCGTGCGGACGCCGGGCCGTTCGAGGGCCCCCGCCCATGCCCTGAAGACAGGCGCATCGGTGCCAAGGTCGCGCGCCATCCCGGCCAGATGGTCGGGAAAGACGCCCGGCTTGAAGGTGATCCGCCCCTTCTTCGACACAAGGCCCTGTCCACCGTAGTGATGCCCGGTGATCCGCACCAGCGCGACTGCGGGGACGGGCTGGTCGCGGTCGTGCTCTGCAAGGATCGCCGTCGGCATCTCGTCGCGCCAGAGAAGTGCCGCGGGGGGCGGCGCAGGGGTTTGTTCGAAGATGCGGTAGCGGCTGATGGCCATGTTGCCCCCGTGATGCCCGCTGGTCTTGGCGGATCGGCGATGCGCGCGCTTTGGGGCATTACCGGGTCGAGCTTTAGGCTGCCGGTTGCGGCCGCACAATCCTGCTTCGCGTGCCGGGCGTCAGGCGGGTTCGGCCAGCACCCCGGCCCAGTGCGCGGCCAGTGCCATCCCCTCCGGCGTGGGGGGCAGGCAGGGCGCGCGGTCGTGGATCACCTCGCCCGCGTGGTGGCCGTAGATGCGCTTGCCATAGGTGATCAGATGCTCGAGCGATTGCATCGCAAAGACGATTGCCGGCAGGCTCTGACCGTAAAGCGCCTCGGCCTCGGCCATCTGTCCCGCGGTCCAGAGCCCGAGCAGCCGCGCCGCGCGGGGGGCGACGTCGGGGGCAAGGACAAAGCTGGTGACACCCAGCCGCAGCGCGTCGGTGAATTCAAGACCACCCCGCCCGCCGATCAGCGCAAGGTCGGGCGCTGCGGAGGCGAGCGCGGCAAGCCCCAGCGCCCCGTCCTCGGCCTTGACGCCAACCAGCCGGGCGCAGCGGCCACGCAAGAGGGCGATATCCTCGGGCGAAAGGGAGCGGCCAAGATATTGCGGGGCGTTCTGGATCGCGACGGGCAGATCGGTTGCCTCGGCCACGCGCGACAGGAAGTCGATGTAGACACCCGGCCCGTAGCTGCCCACGACAGGCGGCTGCAGGATCACCCAATCCGCCCCGGCCGCGCCCGCCACCTGCAAGAGCGCGCGCTGCTCGGCCACGCTGTTGCCCGCGATGGTGACGGAGAAGGCGAGACGGCCCGCCAGCGCCGCCGAGACGGTGTCGATCACCCGGCAGCGTTCCTGAAAGGACAGCTTGCCGACCTCGGTCGCAAGGCCAAGGACAGTCACGCCCGCCACGCCACCGGCTACGACATGGTCGACCTGCCGGACCATGGCCGCGTGATCGACCGCCTCGCTGTCGTCGAACAAGGCATAAAGCACGGCGTGAATGCCCGTTCGCCAGGGGCCGGTTGCCGTCGCGGTGTCCGTCATGCTGTCGTCCCCCCCACCTCAAGCGGCTGCATGCAGGGTATGCGCGCGCGTCGGCCTGCACAATCCGGTGCCCCGGCACCCGCCCCGGCACCCGCCCCGGGCCCGGCCTTTTGCGCGTTGCGTCGGCACCCCGCCTCGCCTAGCTTTTCGCCGTCCGGGGTCAGCCGGCCTGATGTCGAAAGGATCACCATGACTGTTTTTGCCTATGCCGGCCGCGAGACGGGGGGGGACGGGCAGGGCATCGCCAGGTTCCGCTGGGACGAGGAAACCGGAACGCTGAGCCTGCTTGGCTTCGTATCCGGGATCGACGACGCGATCTGGCTGGTGGCCGATCAGGCCTCGCAACGGCTTTACGCCTGTTCGGGGCAGGGCGGGCCGGAAAGCCGGGTGATGGCCTATGCGATCGACCCTGCGTCGGGCGATCTGCGATTCCTGAACGAACAGCCGGCGGGCGGGGCGGACTGCTGCCATGCAAGCCTGTCGCGCGACGGAAGCGTCCTCATGGTCGCGAATTACAACGGGGCCTCGCTGCCGGGGGTGCCGGATGCCGCGGTTCGGGTCTTTCCGGTGACGGCCGAGGGGCTGGGCGCGGCAACCGCCACGATCCGGCACTCGGGCAGCGGCCCGAATGCTGCGCGGCAGGAACGCGACCATGCGCACTGGATCGGTCAGGATCCGACGGGTGGGCAGGTGCGGGTCGCCGATCTGGGGATCGACCGGATGGTGGCCTATCGGCTTGGCTCCGACGGCGGCCTGACGCCCGATCCTGCGGCCGATCTGGCGATCCCGGCCGGTCTGGGGCCGCGGCACGCCGTCCTTGATGCCGCGGGCCAGCGGCTTTTCGTCATCGCCGAGCTTGAAGCCGCCGTCCTGTCCTTTGCCGCCACAGGCGCCAGCGGCGCGCTGGAGCAGGTCCACATGGTGAAGATCGACGCGCCCGAGGGGGTCGAGAACTATCCCTCGGGCATCGCGCTGACCTCGGACGGTGGGAACGTCTTCGGCGCGCTGCGCGGGGTGGACGAGGTGATCGGCCTTGCGGTGGACCCCGAGAGCGGGGCGCTTTCCGTGACCGGGCGGTGGCCGTCCGGGGGGGAATGGCCACGCGATCTGTGCCTGTCTCCGGGCGAACGGCATCTGATCGTCGCCAACCAGAACGGTGGCACGATCGCGGTGCACCCGCTGGTGCCCGGCGCGGGCCGACCGGCGGGTGCCGCGCGGATCGTCCCGCTTCAGGGTGCGATGGGGGTTGTCTTCGCGACCTTCTGAGCCGGGCCGGGGGCTGCCCCGGTCGTGCGCATGGACGGGGTGCCGGACCCGGCCCCCGGGGGGGGGTGGCTTTCTGGCCGGTGGATCGCGAAACCGCTTGAGTCGCTCGCGGCGGCGTGATTACGTCGTTGCCAGCACCCGACGAACGGACGGTGTCCCTGGGGGGAGAGGTCTGAAAAGGCGTGTGTTTACAATGGGCGTCGTCAATCGACGCTCCATGCCGGGTGTTGCTTGGACCGGTTCGGATCATGGGATCCGGACCCGCGCAACTTGAAAGGAGACCACCATGCTCAGAAGACATTTCCTGGCCATGACGACCACGGCCAGCATTCTGGCGCTGTCGGCCGGTGCCGTGCTGGCCGAAAGCAAGACCTTCTACTGGATCTCGCACGGCGGTCCGGCCGATCCGGTCTGGACCTACTTCCTGCAAGGCGCGAACCAGTGGGCCGCCGATACCGGGCACACGGTCAACACCTCGTTCCATTCCGGCGATGTCGCCAGCCAGCAAGAGGCGCTGCGCTCGGCCGTGGCGGCGGGGGCCGATGCCATCGTGACGACGAACCCCGATCCGGGCTCGCTCATCCAGGTGGTGGACGAGATCCGCGCCGCGGGCATTCCGGTCGTGAACTTCAACACGCCGGATGACGAGGTCAATTTCAACGCCTATGTCGGCAATGACCTGTTCATCGTGGGCCAGCGCTGGGCGCAATACATGGTCGACAACGGCCATGTCAGCGAGGGCGGCTTCGTCTGGCTGCCGGTCGAGGTGCCCGGTGCCACCTATCAGGTCGAGGAGACGCGCGGCATCGCCACGGTGTTCGAGCCGCTCGGCATCACCTGGGAAGTGACCGACGCGACGCTGGATCAGGCCGAGGCGATCAGCCGGATGTCGGACTACCTGCTGACCAACCGCGACCGGATCGACGCGATCATCGGTCTGGGCGACCTTGTCACCGGGTCGATCCAGCGGGTCTTCGATCAGGTCGGCGTGGCGCCGGGCGAGATTCCGGTGGTCGGCTGGGGCAACTCGCTCGACACGACGCAGGCGGTCATGGACGGCTATGTCAACGCCGGAATGTGGCAGGATCCGCAGGCGCAGTCCTATGTCGCGCTGTCTCTGGCGATGATGATCAACGCCGGCATTCCGGTGGGCTTCGACGTGATCACCGGCGCACTCTACGAGGCCGACACGGCAGCGACCTATCACGAGATCATGGGCGGCAACTGAGCCCGTCACAAGAGACGCCCCCGGGCCCGAGCGGCCCCGGGCTTTTCATGCCTGCCCGGAAGGATGCCATGCAACGCAGTCTGCTTGGACGGTTCATAGACCGACCCGAATTCGGACCTTTCGTCCTTCTTGTCGTGATGATCGTCGTCTTCACCTCGATCAATCCGGCCTTTATATCGCTTCTCAACATCGGCAACACGCTGGCCTTCACGGTCGAACTGGGGTTGATCGCGCTTGCGATGACCCTTCTGATGACCAGCGGCGAATTCGACCTGTCGGTCGGCGCGGTCTTCGGCTTTTCGGCCGTAGTCATGTGGACGCTGTTCAACACCGACATCATGTCGCTTCCCGTCGCCTTTCTGACGGCGCTGGGCATCGCCTTGTTCATCGGCTTCGTCTCGGGCGTGTTCGTCACGATCCTCGCGATCCCGTCCTTCCTTGTGACGCTGGGGATGCTGCTTGTCGTGCGCGGCTCGGCGCTCTGGGTCACGGACGGCTTTCCGCAAAGGTCGTGGCGCGCGGGCGACCAGTGGCTGGCCGAGGTCCTGGTGGGCGACTTCTGGATTTGCAACTGGACGATCCAGCAGACCACCTGCAACCCGGGTCTTCGGGTCTACATGTCGGTCATCTGGTTCACTCTGTTTGCCATCCTGTGCCATTACGTGCTGACCCGAACGGCCTTCGGCAACTGGATCACGGCCTGCGGCGGCAACCCCAGCGCGGCGCGCAACCGGGGCGTCAAGGTCACGCGGGTCAAGATCATCCTGTTCATGTTCTCGTCCTTCATGGCGGGGCTGGCGGGGATCATCTCGTCGATCCGTACCACGGCGGCCAATCCCAATTCGGGCGCCGGATACGAGCTTGAGGTGATCGCCATGGTCGTGATCGGGGGGACCGCGCTCATGGGCGGGCGGGGCACGATCCTGGGCACGGTGCTGGGCATCTTCATCCTGCGGCTGATGCGCAACGGGATCGTGCTGATCGGGGTTCCGGGTCTGGCCTACAACATCTTCATCGGGGCGATCATCCTTGGCATGATGGCGCTGCATTCCTGGCTTGAACGCCGGCACAACGCGGGGACCTGAGGCGATGGACCAGCCGCTGATCGACATGCGCAACATCACCAAGCATTACGGGCGCATCCAGGCGCTGACGGATGTGAACCTCAAGATCGCCCATAACGAGATCGTGGGCCTTCTGGGCGACAACGGGGCCGGGAAATCCACCCTCATCAAGGTGCTGTCGGGGGCCGTGCCCCTGACCAGCGGCGAGATCTGGATCAAGGGGCAGAAGGCCGAGATCAACTCGACCTCGGATGCGATCGAGAACGGGATCGAGACGATCTATCAGGACAGCGCCCTTGTCCCGCAGCTTTCCATCGCGCGGAACCTGTTTCTGGGGCGCGAGCTGCGCAAGGGGCCGCGATTCCTTGACCGGATGGACCTGGCCGAGATGAACAGCGTCGCGTCCGAGCTTCTGCGCAAGGTCGGCATCTCGAAGAACATTCCGCCGACCACGCCCATCGGATCGCTTTCCGGGGGCGAACGTCAGGCGGTGGCCATCGCGCGGGCGATGTATTTCGACAGCGACCTGATCATCCTGGACGAACCGACCAACAACCTTGGCGTGGCCGAGACGATCGGGGTGCTGAAATTCGTCCGCGACGCGCGCGATTCGGGCCATTCCTGCATCTTCATCGCCCACAACATCCACCATGTGTTCAAGGTGGTGGACCGCATGGTCGTGATGCGGAGGGGCAAGATCGTGGCCGATGACCTTGATCCCAAGACCTGCACCATTGCCGATGTCGAGGATGTCATCACCGGCGAAGACCTCGTGATCTGAGGAAAGACGATGATTCCCGTTACCGCGACAAACATCGGCTTTGTCTTCGATCCCATATGTGGCTTCCTGCGCGATCTGGCCGTGACCGACCACGGGCGGACGGTCAGCCCGATGCATGCCGCCCCCTGGGTCGACACGGACGAGGTCTTTGGCGATGACATCGCCCCGCATCTGAAACGGATGAGCGGCGATTTCTTCTGCGCGCCCTTCGCCAGCAGCGAAGGCGACAGTCCGATGCATGGCTGGCCCGCCAATGAGGTCTGGCAGGTCACCGCCGCCGATGGCCCGGTCCTGCAGGCGGCCTTGGGCAAGACGGTCTTCGGCGCGCGGCTGACCAAGGAATTGCGGCTGATCGACGATCACCCCTTCGTCTATCAGCGCCACGTCTTTGCCGGGGGTGCGGGAGTCGTCTCGGTCGCCAATCATGCGATGGTCAGCCTTCTGAACGGCGGGCTGATGCGGTTTTCCCCCAAACGCTGGTTCGAGACGGCGGCCGCGCGGCCCGAATCCGACCCCGCAGTCGGGCGGTCGGCGCTGGCCTATCCGACGCGCAATCCCGATCCGCGCAAGGTGCCGCTGGCGAATGGCGGCACGGCGGATGTGACGCGCTATCCCTTCGTCGCGGGGCACGAGGATTTCATCGTGGGCGTCGAGGCGCCGGGCCATGCCCTTGGCTGGACCGCCGTGACCCGGCCGGTCGAGGGTGACCTCTACCTGTCGCTGCGCCATGCGCAACGCTTGCCCATGACGATGATGTGGCATTCCGACCGGGGCCGCGACTATGCCCCCTGGAACGGTCGCCATGCCGGCTGCCTGGGCGTCGAGGAAGGGGCGGCTGTCCATATGCTGGGCCTTGGCGCGACGGAAACCCCCGATCCGCTGACCTCCGTGGGCCAAAGCCCGGGCCTGACGCTGAACCCGCAGGGCACGGCCGAGGTGCGCCATGTGATCGGCGCCATCGCATGGCCATCGGGCGAAGCGGTTGCCGATATCCGGGCCGAGGGCCATATGCTGGTGATCACCGGCGAAGGTGGCGCACGGCGCGAGGTGCCGTTCGACGCCGCCTTCCTGAGCTAGGGAGAGACCATGCCGCTGGAACATGCCGACACCGATCCCCGGATGCCATATCAGCTGCCCTTCCCCAAGGATGCGCTGACCGAGATCGTGATCCCCAAGGCCATCCCCGAGGATGACCGCCTCTGGGTGCCGCAGGCCGAGAACGTGTGGTTTCGCCCGCTCTGCCTTAACCGGTCGCAGGGCTACTGGATGAACCTCCTGAAGGTGCGCAAGTCGGGCGTCCTGTCGCGCCACCGCCACCCGCAATCGGTGCATGGCTTCGTGCTCAAGGGCCGTTGGCATTATCTGGAACATGACTGGATGGCCGAAGAGGGGTCTTACGTCTTCGAGCCGCCGGGCGAGACGCATACCCTCGTCGTGCCCGAGGGGGTGGAGGAGATGATCACCTATTTTCAGGTCAACGGGATCATGTATTACGTCGATCCTTGGGGCAAGCCCTTGGGATACGAGGATGTTTTCACCAAGATCGACATGTGCCGCAAACATTTCGAGGCGGTGGGGCTGGGCGCGGATTACGTCGACCAGTTCATTCGTTAGGCGATGATCCCCGCGTTTGACGGCAAACGGGTTCTGGTGATCGGCGGCACCTCGGGCATCGGGGCCGCGATTGCCGATGGTTTCACCGGCCAGGAGGCAGAGGTGATCGTGACCGGGGCCGAAGGCACCCGCCCGGGGGCCGTGACGCTGGACGTGCGCGACAGGGCGGCGGTCGAGGATCTGGTCGGTGGAATGGGCCGGCTGGATCACCTTATCTATTGCGCGGGCATCATCCGGCGGGGGGATGAACACGACCCGGCGGTCTTTGCCGATGTGCTGGCGATCAACCTGACCGGGGCGATGATCGCCTGCACGGCGGCGCGTCCCCTTCTGGCGGAAAGTGGCGGCACGATCCTGTTGACCGCCTCGATGCTCAGCTGGTTCGGGGGCGGGTTGGTGCCGGGATATTCGGCGTCGAAAGGCGGGATCGCGCAGCTGACGAAATCGCTCGCCATCGCCTATGCGCCCGAGGGGATCCGGGTCAATGCACTCGCCCCCGGCTGGATCGCTACCGCCCTGACCGATCCGCTGCGCGACAACCCGGAACGCGAGGCGGCGATCCTGTCGCGCACGCCTCTGGGCCGCTGGGGCCGGCCCGAGGATCTGACGGGGCCGGCGCTGTTTCTGGCTTCGCCCCATGCGGGATTCATCACCGGCGCGGTTGTGCCGGTGGATGGTGGCTATCTGGCCGCATGAACGGGGATCACGCCCCGTTCAGACCTGCGGATACAGGAACACCCGCGTGCCAAGCGGCACACGCTCGTAAAGTTCGATGATCTGTTCGTTCACAAGCCGCGCGCAGCCGTTCGACACGGCCGTGCCGATCGTCCTTGGCTCATTCGTGCCGTGGATGCGCAGGAAGGTGTCCCCCCGCTCGGGCGTGAAGAGATAAAGCGCGCGCGCGCCCAGCGGATTGTTCGGCCCGCCGGGCATGCCATCGGCATAGCGGGCGTAAAGCTCGGGCGAGCGCTCGATCATGCTGGGGGTCGGCGTCCAGGGCGGCCATTCCCGCTTTGCCCCGACATGAAACACGCCGGCTTCGTAAAGGCCGGGTCGGCCCACGCCGACCGCATAGCGGATCGCCATCCCATCGGGCAGCGTCCAGTAAAGTGCGAAGCGTGAAGGGTCGAGGTGCAATTCATAGGGCAGGACACCGGCCTGAATCGGCACGATCCGCGGCGCATTGGGATCGAAGGTCGGGTTGACCTCGATCTCGAGCGCTTCGCTGCCCTCGGCAAGAAGCGGGGTCACGCCGACCGTGCATGCTGCAAGACCGGTCGTGATCAGGGTACGTCTTTTCATCTGGATACCTCCTAGTTGGTAACCGCTGACTCTTAACTGCACAGCTACCGCCGATGTTTCAACAGGAACCGGCCCGGAAATCGTCATTCTGTGGCAGGCTTGCCGCCCCTTTCCGCTTCATTTCCGCACTTCAGGCCCGGCGGACCCGCCCCGATCGGCATCGCGCCCGTGCGGGCAGAGGTCGGCCCTGGGCTGGCGGCGGTAAGGGCGGGTTGCCGAATTGCGCCCAAAGCGGATACGAAGGCAAGCCCTGTCTTTCCTTGGCCCGTCCCTTGGGGTTAGACAGGAAACGAGGCGGCGGAGGGTGAGCAGCGCAATGCGGCGGCGAAACGTGCAGTTCAGGATCGGGGCAAGTGTGATCGCCCTTTCGCTTGTGATGCCGGCATCGGCACAGGACCGGGGCGTCAGTTACACGCTCTACGGCACGCCCGGCCTGATCGAGATGCCCTCGGCGATCAGCGCGAACGACGGCGAGATCGTGGGCAACATCGGCTATACCGGCACCGAGCTGCGCAATTCGTTCACTTTCCAGATCACGCCGCGCCTGTCGGGCACCTTCCGCTATGCCGGTATCGACGATTTCGAGGGGCCGGACACGCGGCGCTATTTCGACCGCTCGTTCGACCTGCGCTTCCGGATCACCGATGAAGGCGACTGGATGCCGATGATCGCCGTCGGACTGCAGGATTTCCTTGGCACCGGGATTTACGGTGCCGAATATGTGGTCGCGACCAAGACCATGTCGGATTCGCTGCGGGTCACCGGCGGGATCGGCTGGGGTCGATTCGGCACCTACAACAGTTTCGACAATCCGCTTGGCGCGATCAGCTCGTCCTTCAACGACCGGCCCGATATCATCGGCAACGAAAGCATGGGCGGCGAGCTGTCGTGGGATACATGGTTCCGCGGTGATGCGGCGCTGTTCGGCGGGCTGGAATGGGCCGCCTCCGAGCAACTGACGGTGAAGGTCGAGTATTCATCGGACGACGGCTATCGCAATCTGCAGGGGGAACGGCTTTTCGACCGCGAGATCCCGCTGAACTTCGGCCTGACCTACCGCCCTGCGCCCGGATTTCAGACCAGTGCCGCGCTTCTTTACGGCAACCAGCTCGCGCTTTCGGGGACGATTCTCGTCAATCCCGGAAACCGGCCCTTCGCCGACGGGATGGACATTCCGCCGCCGCCGGTTCTGGTCCGGCCCGGCGGGGCCGCCGCCGCGCAAAGCTGGGATACCGGTGCCCGCCCGCCCGAGGACGTCACGGCTGCCGTGCGCAGCGCCTTGCGGGCCGAAGGGATCGAGCTGAACAGCATCGAATTCACGGGCACATCGGTGCGCCTGCGCTATACCAACACGCGCTACCGCACCGAGGCGCAGGCAATGGGGCGGGTGGCGCGGGTCCTGACGCGCGAGCTTCCCCCGTCGATCGAGACATTCCACCTTGAACCGATGCAGCGCGGCATCCCGTTGTCGCAAGCCAGCCTTGCGCGCACCGATGTCGAATTTTTCGAAACCCGCCCCGGCGGGTCCGAGCAGATGCTTGCACGGGCAGGTCTGTCGGATGCCGGTTCCGCGGCCGGACTGGCCACCGTGCCACCCGTCAGCGACGCATTCACCTGGGGCGTGGCCCCCTATGTGCGGTTGTCCTACTTCGGCGGGAATGCGCCGGTGGTCTATCACGTCGGGGCCGAGGCCTCGGCCACCTACCGCTTCCGGCCCGATCTTGTCCTGAGCGGGGCCGTGTCGCAGCGCCTCGTGACCAACAGCGGCAACATCTTCCCGATCGACGAGTCCGAGGCACCGGTGCCGGTGGTCCGGCGCAATGCCGCTCTTTATATTCAGGAGGGCAATCCGGGCATCGAATATCTGACGCTGGCCCATTACGGCCGGCCCGGCGGCGATCTCTACAGCCGGGTAACCGTCGGTTATCTCGAACGGATGTACGGCGGCCTGTCGACCGAGCTTCTGTGGAAGCCCGTTGACAGCAACTGGGCACTCGGGGCCGAGGTCAACTATGCCGTGCAGCGCGATTTCGACATGCTGTTCGGCCTGCGCGACTACGATATCGTCACCGGACATGCCTCGCTCTATTACAATTTTCCCGGTGATTTTCATGTCCGGCTGGATGTAGGTCGATACCTTGCCGGCGATTGGGGCGGCACCGTCACGCTTGATCGTGAATTTGCGAACGGCTGGAAGGTGGGTGCCTATGCCACCCTGACCGACATGCCGTTCGAGGAATTCGGCGAAGGCTCGTTCGACCGGGGCATCCGCCTGACGATCCCGACGGATTTCATCATCGGCCAACCCAATCGGCGGACCATCGATACGGCGATCAGCTCGCTCACACGTGACGGGGGTGCGCGGCTGCGGGTGGACGGGCGTCTTTACGACACCGTCAGGGCCGGCCATTACGACGCGCTGTCGGACAGCATGGGCAGGTTCTGGAGGTGAAACGGATGCGCTCGACCCTTGTGGCCGTGGTTGCGGCCCTCACCCTGTCTGGCTGCGGAGAGCAGAGCGGTGGCGAACGGCTGTTGGGGACGGTGACGTCCGTCCTGCCGGCCTTCCTTGCCTCGGCGGATGTTGGCGATGCCAGGGGTGTTCCTGCCGGTTTCACGCCCGAGGCGATTGCCGAGAATCCCCGGAACTACGTCCTTGTGACCATCGCCGCACTTGGCATCACAGAACCTGCGCGCCTGGTCGCATCGAACGGTCGGGACGAAACCTTCGTCAGCCAGTCCGGCTTTACTGCCGCCTTTCGCGACGGCGTGCTCGTGGCGACGCGGGGTCTGTTGCACGATCTGCATTCGGCCGACGCGCCCGATCTGCGCGCCGCCCTGCGGGCCGGAGGCGGCGCGCACCGGCGGCAGTCCGAATCGCTGGATGCCTTCGACGCGATCGTGCCTGCAAGCTACGATTGCATCGTCACCCGCGGCGAGATGGAGGACATCAATCTTGGTGTCCGCACCCAGCGCCTGCAGCGTTTCGACGAACGCTGCCAGGGCTCGGGCGTCATCTTCGAAAACCTCTACTGGGTCGATGGCAGCGGCGAGATTGTGGCATCCCGTCAATACGTCTCGCCGACTGTTGCATATTTGCGTAGTAATCGGCTTTGAATGAGAAACGGTGCCGGACTGACTTGGACATCCCGCTTGAGTCGGGCATTCAATGCGAGTATAGCGGTATCCAACGCTGATTTATCAACTGGAGTACACTCATGCGCCTGACCAAAACCCTCGTCGCCGCGGCCTCTGCCTCGATGATCGCCACCGCCGGCTTCGCTGGCGGCTTTGCTCCTCCGGTCGTCCAGCCCGACATCGTCGTGATCGAGCCCGTCGAAGCCGTCTCGACTTGGGGCATTGTGCTGCCGATCGCCGCTCTCGTGCTGCTGGCTGCTCTGGCCGCCTCGTCGAGCAGCTCGGACTCGGGCACCGAATCCTGATCTAGGGTTTCGGGTTAACCAATTGGTTGGGAAAGGCGGGCAAATGCCCGCCTTTCCTCGTTTTGGCGCCCCGCAATGCGGCGCGACCTGCTGCTACATGCCTGCGGAGCACGCGCCTTGACGGTGGCTGCCCGATCCGGTCGGCGCATGATGCCCTTAGCGGCGCACCATCATCGCAAGTCGAATGAGCATCCTTTCGACCAGTGCGTGAGGCGGCGCCTGGCTGGATGAGCGAAGCTGCAGATCCGTCTCGACCAGCAGCCCGATCGCTGATTCCAGCCTTGCCCCACCCCAAAGACCGGCCTGCCGGATGACCGCATCCCGCCGCGGCCCGCCGACCGGCGGGCGCAGCCGTGCCGCCCCCTGTCCCGGCCCGCCCGGGTCGCTGGCCGCCTGGTGCAGACGCCGGAAATGGCGCAGGGCAGCGACGCAGATCGCGACCGGCCCCACCCCCTGGGCGTAAAGCCGCCGAAGTACCGCCGCGATTTCGCCGCTGCGCCCTTCGGCGACGATGGCCAGAAGCGAATCAGGTTCGGCCTCGGACGATCGCGGCGCCACCGCCTCGATATCCTCGATCGTCACATCGGCAGGATCGCCGATCTTGTAGAGGCCAAGCTTCTCGATCGTCTGACGGAAATCGCCCGGGTCAAGGTCGCGCGCAAGGCCGCTCAGCACCGTGCGTGCCTCGGCCCCGACCCGCTCGAGCCCGGCCTTGGCAAGCAGGCCTGCAATCTCTTCCGGGCCGGGCGGGTCGTCGTAAAGCACGATCGAGACGGCCGCCCGGTGCCCTTCGAACAGCTTTCTCAGGGGCGAGGTGGCCTTCAACCCGCCGGCCGTGACGATCAGCACCGCATCGCCCTCGGCCCGGTCCTGAAGCGCGCTGCCCAGCACCGGCGCCAACCCGTCGGTCGCATCCTCGACCAGAACCACGCGGGGCCCGGGAAAGAAGCCCTGCGCCTTCAGCGCATCCAGCACCAGCGCGGGATCCTTGCGCAGTTCGGCGCCCGGAATGCGGGTCAGGCGCAGCTCCACCTCGCCCTCGGGGCCGATCAGGCTGGCGATCACCTCTTTCCGCCGGGTGGCCACGCGCATTGCATCCTCGCCCGCGATCAGGGCGGCAGGCGTCTTTGGATCGGGCTTGCGCAGCCATGCGCTTGCGTCGCGGGACGACAGCTTCATTCCGTCGCCATGTCGGGTGTTGCGGCGATCAGGCGGGTGATGATCAGGTCGGCCAATTGCACGGCCAACCGGTCGCGTGCATCATCGGCGGCGCTGCGGGTGGCGACGGTGGTGCCGGTCGCGGAATAGCCGGTGAAGCTGGTGACTGTGCCCGCGGCGCGCACCGCGCCCGTGGCGCTGTCGGTCAGGGTGAATTCGGCCTTGCCCGGCAGGTTGAAGCGCGTGACTGACCCGCCGGGAGTGATGGCGGCCGAGACTTCGTCCACCTCGCTGCGGATGAACAGGCGATAGGCCGGGCTTGCGGGCTGGCCCAGCCGCCGTGAAAGCGCCTCGCGCAGGCGGTAGTCGAAGACGGTGGTGTCGGCGGTCACGACCTCGACCTGCTCGCGGAATCCAAGGGCCGGGCCATCCGGGCCGAAGGCGGGGGCAAAGCCGCAGGCCCCCAGCGCAAGCAGGCAGCCCAGCAGGGCCGCCCGGCGCGTCGGTGCCTCAGGCAACCACATTGACGATGCGACCCGGCACGACGATCAGCTTGCGCACCGCTGCCCCGTCCAACGCGCGCTGAACGGCCTCGTCGGCCATCACGCGGGCCTCGATCTCGGCGGGGACCATGTCCTTGGGCACAGTGATCTCGGACCGACGCTTGCCGTTGACCTGGATCGGCAGGGTGACCGTCTCCTCGACCAGCCAGACCGGGTCGGCCTTGGGCCAGGGGGTGGTGGCGACAAGGCCCTCGCCGCCCAGACGGTGCCAGATCTCTTCGGCCAGATGCGGGGTCATGGGCGACATGAGCTGGCCCAGAATGCGCGCGGCCTGCCGTTTGACGCTGCGGCTGGCGGCGGATTTGCCCAGCGCGTTGGTGAAGGCGTAAAGGCGGGCGATGGCGGCGTTGAAGCCGAAGCTTTCGATCCCGACCGTCACCTCATGGATCGTCCGGTGCATCGCACGCAAAAGTGCGGCGTCCTCGGCCGGTTGGGCGTCCTCGGGGGCGCTGTCCAGCTCGGTCACCAGTCGCCAGACGCGGGCAAGGTGCTTTTCGGCGGCCTCGGCCCCGGAGGCGGTCCATTCCACATCGCGTTCGGGCGGGCTGTCGGACAGGACGAACCACCGCGCGGTATCGGCGCCGTAGTTCTCGACGATGCTGACCGGATCCACGACGTTCTTCTTGGATTTCGACATCTTGGCCGAGGGGATGACCTCGACCATCTCGCCCGTGGCCCTCAGCGCGCCGTTCTCGACCTCTTCGGGGAAGTGATAGACCGGCCGGTCCTGCGCGTCGCGCGTCATGTAGATCTCATGCGTCACCATCCCTTGCGTGAACAGCGCATCGAAGGGTTCCACCGCCTTGGCGGGCAGGTGGCCGGTGATCTGCATCGCGCGGGCGAAGAAGCGGGAATAGAGGAGGTGCAGGATCGCATGTTCGATCCCGCCGATATACTGGTCCACGTTCATCCAGTAGTCGGCATCCTCCAGCACCGTGGGCGTGGTGGCGCGGGGCGCGGTGAAGCGGGCGAAGTACCAGCTGGAATCGACGAATGTGTCCATCGTATCCGTCTCGCGCCGGGCGGGCGCGCCGCAGGCCGGGCAGGCGCAATCGCGCCACGAGGGGTGACGGTCCAGCGGGTTGCCGGGGATGGAAAAGTCGATGGGCTGGCCATCCTCGTCATAGGGCAGGGCGATGGGCAGGTTCTCTTTCCGCTCGGGCACCACGCCGCAGGCATCGCAATGCACGACGGGGATCGGGCAGCCCCAATACCGCTGGCGCGACAGGCCCCAGTCGCGAAGGCGGAACTTGGTGACGCCCTTGCCGATGCCAAGCCCCTCGCAATGGGCGATGGCAGCCTCGACAGCCTCGGCCCCGGTCTGATGCTCGGCCCCGGCGAAGTTGCGGATGTAATGCACCGTCTGGTCCTTGGGCGGCACATAGGCCTCGGTCAACGGGGCCTCTTCCGCGCCATCGGCGACAAAGACCACCGGGATCGACAGATCGTATTTCGTGGCGAAGTCGAAGTCGCGCTGATCATGCGCGGGCACGCCGAAGATCGCGCCGGTGCCGTAGTCCATCAGGATGAAGTTGGCGATGTAGACCGGCAGCTCCCATGTTGGATCGAACGGATGCGCTGCCCGCAGCCCCGTATCGAAGCCCAACTTCTCGGCCTTCTCGATCGCCTCCTCGGTCGTTCCGCCGCGCCGCGCGGTGGCGCAGAAGGCGGCCACCTCGGGCCGTTCGCCCTCAAGCCGCTTGGCCAGCGGGTGATCGGGCGAGATGCCAAGGAAACTGGCCCCCAGAAGCGTGTCGGGGCGGGTGGTATAGACCTCGATCTGATCGAACCCCTCGGGTGCGTCCACCAGAGCGAAGGGAAACTGCAGGCCGCGCGACCGGCCGATCCAGTTCGACTGCATCAGCCGCACCTTGGCGGGCCAGTCCTCGAGCCCGTCGAGCGCGGACAAAAGGTCCCCCGCGAAGTCCGAGATCTTGAAGAACCACTGCGTCAGTTCCCGCCGCTCGACCTCGGCGCCCGATCGCCATCCCTTGCCGTCGATCACCTGCTCGTTCGCAAGTACGGTCATGTCGACCGGATCCCAGTTCACGACGGCATTCTTGCGATAGACGAGGCCGGCTTTCAGGAAATCGAGGAACAGGGCCTGCTGCTGGCCGTAATATTCGGGATCGCAGGTGGCGAATTCGCGGGTCCAGTCGATGGACAGGCCCAGAGGCTTCATCTGCGCGCGCATGTCGGCGATGTTCTGGTAGGTCCAGTCCTTGGGGTGGCCGCCGCTGGCCATCGCCGCATTCTCGGCCGGCATCCCGAAAGCGTCCCAGCCCATCGGGTGCAGGACATTGTGCCCGGTCGACAGCTTGTAGCGCGCGATCACGTCGCCCATCGTGTAGTTGCGCACATGGCCCATATGGATGCGCCCCGACGGATAGGGGAACATCTCGAGCACGTAATACTTGGGCTTGTCGGCGCTGCGATCAGCCTTGAAGACCTGGGCCTTGTCCCAGGCGGATTGCCACTTCGCTTCGATCTGGGCGGCGGAATAGCGCTGCATCGGTTCGGAACTTTCCTGCACGGGAAGGATCGGCCGGGTGCGCCCCGGACCTGCGGGTCGCGCCGGTTATAGCCCGCGATCCTGGATCCGCAACTGCCGCGCGCGGGACAGGATCGCATCCTCGACCGCGCGCTGGGTGTCGGGCGACACAGGGCCCGAACGGGTAGCCAGCGCCACGTTCAGCGCACGCGCATCAAGCGCGGGGTCCGAGATATGGACCGTGGCGCGGTAGGCCGTGCCGCCGCCGGGGGGCGTGCCGAAGCCGGTGACGATCACGCCGGTGAACGGATCGACGCTTTCGATGGGCAGGAAGTTCAGCACATCAAGCGAGGCCTGCCAGAGATACCGGTTCACGGCCACGCTTTCGGCACCGCGCGTTCGGGTGGCCTCGGCGGTGGTGGTGGCGGGTGGTGTACGGTTTCCGGCGAAGGGGGAACTGCCGCCGCAACCTGCAAGAACCGGCACAACACCCGCAAGCAGAAGCAGGTGGAGGTTGCGGAAGGTGAATGCGGTCACAGGACGTCCCCTTCGACGGAAGCGTTTGCTTCCCAACAGATGTAGCCGAGCGCCGGGTTGGTCACAAGCCCTGTGCCGGATACCCCGGCGGCCCTCCAAACCCCTGTTGCCAAAAAGAAAGAGCGGCCCCGAAGGACCGCTCTGACTTTTGCCTTGAGGAGGCGATCAGAACGAGAAGTTCAGCTCGACCGTCGCACCGGCCATCAGCTCGGGATCGCCGATCTCGTCGTTGAGACCGTTGTTCTCGTCGTCGGCGAAGGCGACGAGGAGCGATGCACCACCGCCCAGGTCGTAGGTCGCGGCAACATAGTAGGCGTCGCCGTTGTCGAGGATACCGGCCATGACCATCAGGCCGTTGCCGACGTCATAGGAACCTTCGAGGCCGAAGACCCCATCGGCACCCTGGTCCACATCGTAGAAGGCGCTGACCGAGATGGGGCCGTCGGCGTAGTCAGCCGAGATACCCCAGCTGTCGTCGGAAACGCTGTTGCTGGTGTAGTAGGCACCGGCAGTAACCGGACCGATCGGATAGGACAGCGACACACCGACCGAGTTCTGGTCGCCATCGTCGAGGTAGGCCAGTTTCGCATCGGCACCGGCGAAGGAGGTCGAGACGGCAACACCGAAGATCTGCGGCGTCGGGCCGAACTCATCCTGATAGGCCAGCTGGAACCCGAAGTTGCCCAGATCGCCGCGGACATAGACCTGCATCGCGTCGAGGTCATTGTCGGTGAAGCGGTTGCCGTCGATGCCGACACCCCAGGACACCATCGCCTCGATGCCACCGAACATGACTTCACCGCGCAGCATCGCGTCGAACTCAGCAGTGTCGAGGTGGATGTCCTTATCGTTGAAGCCGGCGACACCCGAACCGTCAACACCGTCCCACTCGCTCTCGGCGACCGGGTCGACGTCACCGAAGTACAGGCCGCCCATGTCGGTTTCAAGGAAGATGACGAAGCTGTCGGCCGACAGCGACTGACCAACGTTGCCGTCTGCGAATTCGAACGCGAAGGTCGCGCCGGCGGTCACGCCGTTGTCAAGCTCCTGCGAGAGCGTGACGTCAAGTTCGGCGCTCCAGTAGAAGTTGTCTTCGACGGTGTCGTTGTAGCCCAAGGTGGCCGAACCACCGAACGAGACTTCGGCCGCAGCGATGCCGGCGAACGACATGCCGAAGATCGAGGCCGAAGCGAGGAGGATGCGTTTCATGATATTTCCCTCGTGGTTGCATTCCCAAGAATGCCAGTCCGACTAGCATTGAAGATGTGTTTGCGCCCCCGGGGCAGAACACTCAAGTCAATTGCTTTGGTGCGGGTCCGCTGCCATGAAATTGATGCAAGGGGGCCACACAGCTTCCCAGCGGGTGAGTGAGGCCCCTCGGGGACCGGCAGAACAGAGGCGGTCGGGCGCGTCCGGCGTGGCACGGGCGGCGCGTGACAGACAGGAGTGCGGTATGGGATTATCCGATATTCGTCAACGGATTGCATCGGCGGCAAAGGCAGCGGGCCGGGATGCTGACGAGATCACGCTGATCGCTGTGTCAAAGGTCCAGCCGGCCGAGCGGGTGGAGGCTGTCCTTGCAGAGGGTCACCGGATTTATGGCGAGAATCGGGTGCAGGAGGCTCAATCACGCTGGCCTCACTTTCTGGAGCGTTGGCCTGGAATCGCCTTGCATCTGATCGGTCCGCTGCAAACCAACAAGGCCCGCGCCGCGGTCGGGCTTTTCGGGGCGATCCACAGCGTCGACCGGATGCGCCTTGTGGAAACGCTGGCCCGACTTGCCGACGAGCGCGGGACGTCGCCCGATCTGTTCGTGCAGGTCAATACCGGGCAGGAGCCGCAGAAGGCCGGCTGTCTTCCGGCCGAGGCGGACGGGCTGGTCGAGGCGTGCCGCCGGCTGGGGCTGCCGATCCGCGGCTTGATGTGCATTCCGCCCGAGGCCGAAGACCCCGAGCCGCATTTCCGCGCCTTGGCCGGGATGGCTGTGCGCAACGGGCTGGCGGGCCTGTCGATGGGGATGAGCGGCGATTTCGAGACGGCGATCGCCTGCGGTGCGACACATGTCCGGGTCGGCTCGGCCATTTTCGGCGCGCGAAAGGCGGCTGCGGGGTGATCCATCCGGGCGGGCCCCCAATCACGGCGTGACGCTGCACCCGGGAAGGAGCCCAAGATCATGGGGGGCGGGGCCCCCCAAACCCCCCGGAGGATTTGCGCCAAAGCGAAAGGGAAATCCGGACAAGGCCGGGCGGCCTGAGGGCGGCATCACGCACTAGCGGATGACAAGCCGGCTTGCATGGCGCAGGCGGGGGGCGATCCACAGAAGTGCGGCGCGGGGCAGGGCGATACACCCGGCCGTCGGCTGGCCCGGACCGCGCCATTGGTGGATGAAGATCGCCGAACCCCGCCCGCGCACGGCGCGTGGCCAGTTCCAGTCGGTCAGGATGACGAGGTCGTACAGCGGATCGGGCCTGCGCAGACGCTCGTGGCCGTGCGGATAGGGCGCTCGAACCATGAGGTTGTAATCCTCATGCGCCGGATCGTCGGACCACAGGTCGGACGGGCCGATCGGGAGGGCCCAGTCCGCGGGGCGGGCGATGCGGTCCGGGCGGTAGAGCATGCCGATCAGGCCATGCGTCCCGCGCGGGGTGCAACCGTCCCCCTCACGCTTGCGGTCGGTCAGGCCGCCCCGTCCGATGGTGCAGGGAAAGCGGCGCCCGAGAAAGCGCAGGCCGGATGGGGTCAGGACAAGATCGGTCGTCTTCATCGAGCGTCACCTGGACGAAAAGGGGCGCAGTCCTGCGGCCCCTTGCACGGGATGGCGTCGCGCCAATGGTGCGGGTGAAACCTGCGCGCGCCCACAGCCCGGCCCCGTCGGCTGGGTCAAGCCCACCAGACCAGGTCAGAAATCCAGGTGCTGAACATTCAGCGCATTGTCCTGAATGAAGGCGCGGCGCGGCTCGACCACGTCACCCATTAGCTTGGTGAACAGGTCATCGGCCTCGGCGACATCGTCGATCTTGACCTGCAGCAGCGTCCGAGCCTCGGGATCGAGCGTCGTTTCCCAGAGCTGGCCCGGGTTCATCTCGCCAAGCCCCTTGTAGCGCTGCAGTGTCAGCCCACGCTCGCCCTCTTCCAGAATGGCCTTCAACAGGTCCAGCGGCCCGTGGATCAGCTGGGACCGGTCGCGCCGCACCAGGGTTGCGGGCTTGTCATAGACTTCCTGAAGGGACCGGGTGAAGCTGCCCGCCCGGCGGCTTTCGCCCGACCGCAGCATCGGGCCGTCGAGCGTGCGCACCTCCTCGACCCCGCGCAGGATACGCGCCAGCCGGATGCCGTGGTCCTGGGTGATCCGGCCGCGCCAGCCGCGTTCCCATTCCAGCGCGATCAGGTCCAGCCGTGCCGCCACCTTGTCGGCAACCCCCTGCAGGTCGGCATCCACCGCGCCGGGCACGAAGGCCCCCGCGATCGCCGCCTGTTCGAGGATGTGGCGGGGATAATGGGTCGGAAAGGCGTCAAGAACCCGGCGAAGGCTTCGCGCCTCTTCGACCACGCGCAACAGATCTGCGGCGGCGACCTCGGAACCCGACCCCAGGCGCAATACGGCCCCGTCTATTCCCTGCTGGATCAGGTATTCGTCCAGCGCGG
Organism: Rubellimicrobium sp.; assembly: GCA_020832515.1. Classification (GTDB taxonomy): domain Bacteria; phylum Pseudomonadota; class Alphaproteobacteria; order Rhodobacterales; family Rhodobacteraceae; genus JAFIEN01. The sequence goes on from JAFIEN010000004.1 coordinate 37,528, forward strand.
CCTGATCCTTGAGATAGACCTCCGACTTGCCGCGCGCCACCTTGTAGAGCGGCGGCTGCGCGATGTAGAGGAAGCCCCCCTCGATCAGCTGCGGCATCTGACGGAAGAAGAAGGTCAGAAGCAGCGTCCGGATATGCGCGCCATCGACATCGGCGTCGGTCATGATGACGATCTTGTGGTAGCGCAACTTGCGGATGTCGAACTCGTCCCGTCCGATGCCGGTGCCCAGCGCCATGACGAGGTTGCCGATCTCCTGGCTTGACAGCATCCGGTCAAAGCGGGCGCGTTCCACGTTCAGGATCTTGCCCCGAAGCGGCAGCCGGGCGTGCTGGCGCGGTCGCGGGCGGGGTGGGGCGCACCCGCCGCCG
>JAFIEN010000274.1 GCA_020832515.1 Rubellimicrobium sp.
CCCCCCCCCCCCCCCCCCCCCCCCCCCCCCCTCTTTCTGCAGCTGCGAAAGGCCGCTTGCACTTTGTCGCGCAACATCCTAACCCAAACCGACCAACAAACGCAAGAAAGCTACAATCCCGCATGTCCTTTCGCCTGCAACCTGCCCCGCCCGCACGCCCGAACCGTTGCCAGCTCTTCGCCCCCGGCTCGCGCGCGGCGCTGTTTCCCAAGATGGCAGCCTCGGCAGCCGATGTGATCAATCTCGATCTCGAGGATTCCGTGGCCCCCGACGACAAGGCCGAGGCGCGCGCCAATGTCATCGCGGCCAGCCATGACATCGACTGGGGGCAGAAGACGCTTTCGGTCCGCATCAACGGCCTCGACACAGCCTGGTGGGTGCGCGATGTGGTGGACCTTGTCGAACAGGCCGGCCCCCGGCTCGACCGGATCATGATCCCCAAGGTAGGCTGTGCGGCCGATGTCTATGCGGTCGACGCCATCGTCACCGGGCTTGAACGCCAGACCGGGCGCAGCCGCCCCCTTGCCTTCGAGGTGATCATCGAATCGGCCGCCGGCATCACCCATGTCGCCGAGATCGCGGCCAGTTCCCCCCGGCTTGAAGCGATGAGCCTGGGGGCCGCCGATTTCGCCGCCTCGATGGGAATGCAGACGACCGGGATCGGCGGCACGCAAGAGAATTACTACATGCTTCACGACGGCGCGCGTCACTGGCCGGATCCCTGGCACTGGGCGCAGGCGGCCATGGTCGCCGCCTGCCGCACGCATGGCGTTCTGCCGGTCGACGGCCCCTTCGGCGATTTCAGCGATGACGACGGTTTCATCGCACAGGCCCGCCGCTCGGCGACGCTGGGCATGGTCGGCAAATGGGCGATCCACCCCCGGCAGGTGGCGCTGGCCAATGCGGTCTTCACCCCCTCCGAGGCCGCCGTGACCGAGGCGCGCGAGATCCTTGCCGCCATGGACGCGGCCAGAGCGAGGGGCGAGGGGGCGACGGTCTACAAGGGGCGTCTGGTCGACATCGCCTCGATCCGTCAGGCCGAGGTCATCGTCCGCCAGGCCGACCTCATCAACGGCTAGGGTGGGCGCAGCGCGCCCCCCCGTCCGCCGGATGGTTGCATGCCCCCGCGCCAAGGCCATATACACCCGCAAGGACAAGGGCGGAGTGCGCGATGAACTACCTCGACTTCGAAAAGCCGCTTGCCGAAATCGAGGGCAAGGCAGAAGAGCTGCGCGCCATGGCCCGCGCGAACCCCGGTATGGATGTCGAGAAAGAGGCCTTGGCCCTCGACAAGAAAGCCTCCGACATGCTGGTCAGTCTCTATTCCGGGCTGACGGCCTGGCAGAAGTGCCAGGTGGCGCGGCACCCCGATCGCCCGCATTGCAAGGACTATATCGAGGCTCTGTTCACCGAGTACACGCCGCTTTCCGGCGACCGGAATTTCGCCGATGACCTGTCGGTGATGGGCGGTCTTGCCCGGTTCGACGACCGGCCCGTGGTGGTGATCGGCCATGAAAAGGGCCATGACACCAAAAGCCGGATCGAACGGAATTTTGGCATGGCCCGCCCCGAAGGCTATCGCAAGGCCATCCGCCTCATGGATCTGGCCGACCGCTTCGGTCTGCCCGTGATCACGCTGATCGACACGCCGGGCGCCTATCCCGGGAAGGGCGCCGAAGAGCGTGGCCAGTCCGAGGCGATTGCCCGATCGACCGAGAAGTGCCTCTCGCTGACCGTCCCCCTCATCAGCGTCATCATCGGCGAGGGCGGATCCGGCGGCGCGGTGGCCTTTGCGACCGCCAACCGCGTGGCGATGCTGGAACATTCGATCTATTCGGTGATCTCGCCCGAGGGCTGCGCCTCGATCCTGTGGAAGGATGCCGAGAAGATGCGCGAGGCGGCCGAGGCCCTGCGCCTGACCGCCCAGCACCTGCGCGACCTCGGGATCTGCGACGTGATCGTCAAGGAACCCCTTGGCGGCGCCCATCGCAATCCCGAGGCAGCCATCGCCGGCGTTGGAAAGGTCGTGGGGCGGATGCTGTCGGACCTTGCGGGCAAGGACGGCAAGGCCATTCGCGATTCGCGGCGGAAAAAGTTCCTCGGCATGGGTGCGAAAGGGCTTGCCGCCTGATCCGCCTGCCTGCCGCGCGGCTGTCCGGCCGCGCAGGGCCCGGGTGACGCGACCAAGGGTCGCGAAGCGCTACCACATCGTCCCCGTCGCCTGGCCCGGCCATTCGGCGTCATGGCTGGTGGCCTCGAATCCCGCTTTCGCATCCGCGATCATCTCGCCCGCCGAAGGCAGGCCATCGGGCGCCTCGGCATCGCGCCAGAGGCCGGCCCGCAGGATGGCGCGGGCGCATTGCGAATAGACCTCGTGGATGCGGATCACGATGACCGTCGCGGGCAACACGCCGTCGCGCGCGAAACGGCTGCAAAGGACCCGATCGTCGGTAAGCGCGGCCCGGCCGTTCACCCGCACCGCACTGGCCGATCCGGGCACCAGGAACAACAGGCTCACCCGCCCGTCGTTGACGATGTTTCGCAGGCTGTCCAGCCGGTTGTTCCCGCGCCAGTCGGGCATCAGCAGGGTCTTGGGATCAAGCTCCTGCACCACCGGCCCGTCATCGCCGCGCGGACTGCCGTCGGTGCCCTCGGGTCCGACCGTCGACAGGATGCAGAAGCGCGAGGCCATGATCCACCGCCGATAGGCCCGGGTCAGGCCGGGCGTGACCTTGGCCAACGCAGCCTCGACCGGGGTGCCGTAAAGCGCGTGCAGCGCCTCGGGAGTGTCGATCGTCTTCATGGGTTGTCCTTTCCCGTGCGGAAGGCGTCGCAGAGACGACCCCGATCAGCGGTCCGTTCCGTCCGACCGGCCGTCGCCGACCGGCAGCAGACCCACGAACCCCGCCTCCACCATCAGCGCATCCGACCGCGCCTCGACCGCCGCCTCGAGCTGTTGCATGAACTCGGCCACCGGCAGCCCCGAGGGAACGCGCGGCAGGAAGTCGACGACCGCCAGCCCCGACTTGCGCAGGATCCCCCGCTTCGGCCAGAACATACCCACATTGCAGGCCACCGGAACGCAATCCTGCCCCAGCTCGGCATAAAGCGCACCGGTGCCGATCTTGTAGGGTGCCTTCACCCCCGGCGCGATCCGGGTGCCCTGGGGAAAGATGATCAACTGGCCCGGCATGGACCGGCCCGCCGCCACTTCGGCAATCATCTTGCGGATCGCGGTGCCCCGCTTGCCCCGGTCAACCGGAATGCAGCCGATCCGCAGCGCATATTGGCCAAGGATCGGTGCCCAGATCAGTTCCTTCTTCATGATGAAGCGGCCCGCAGGCAGGGCCGAGAAGATGACGATGATGTCGAGGAAGGACTGGTGCTTGGCGGCGACCAGCACCTCGTCCTCGGGCGGGGTGCCGCGCACCTCGGTCTTCAGGCCGACCATCCAGCCGGCCGTCCAGCGAACCCAGCGGCAATAGGCGTGACAGGCCGTCAGCGCCCCCCGGCGCGAAAAGATCGCCCATGGCAGAAAGACCAGCGCGACCACCGCCATCGCCAGATACATCTGCCCGATGAAGACCAGCGACCGGATCCATTGCACGGCATGGCTCATGACTGTTCCCTCAATGTCCGAAGCGCCGCGGCCCGCGTCGCGACAAAGGCGACCACGGCGGCCAGCGGCGGGATGGTCAGCGGCCAGAGCCAGCCCGCACCCTGAAAGCCAAGTCCGGTCAGAAAGCCGCCCGCCATGTCGGCTTGCGGCAGAAAGGCCACCGCCAGCATCCCCGCCGCCATGCCGATCGCCGCACCGATCATCGCGCGCAGGGTGAAGCGGCGCACGAAGGCGCGCGCGATATAGATGTCGCGCGCGCCGACCAGCCGCAGCACGCGGATCACCTGGGCGTTGGCCGCAAGGGCGGCCTGGGCCGCCAGCGTGATCATCGCCGCGGTGGACAGGCCGATCAGCGCGATCGCGACCAGCCCCAGAAACCGCAACCGCCCCGCCGCCGCGACCAGAGGTTGCCGCCAGCGGGTATGGTCGTCCAGAACCGCGCCCGGCACCTCGGCCTGCAGCCGGGCGCGCAGGCCAAGCGGATCATAGCCCGCCTCGTCCTCGACGATCTCGATCAGTTGTGGAATGGGCAGCGTCTCGACCGGCAGGTCGGGGCCGAACCACGGCTCGAGCAATGCGCGCTGTTCGTCGGCCGACAGCGCCCGCGCGGCAATGATGCCGGGCGTCGTCTCGAGCAGGCGGATCGCGGCGCGGGTCTGGGCGTCGATCTGATCCGGCGGGGCCGAGATGCGCAGGGTCGAGGTCCGGGCAAGCTCGGCCGCCCAGCGCGTGGCAAGCCGGTCGGTGGCCAGCGAAAGCGCCAGCGCGAACACCGCAAGAAAGGCCATCGCAGCCGAGGTAAAGACCGTCAATCTTGCGGTAAAGCCGGTCGGCGGCACGGCCTTGTCGGCCTGCGGATCGCCGGCCAGAAGCCCGAAGAGCAGCCCGATCCTGACTTTCACAGATCGGCCCCCGCGGCCTGTAGCCGGCGATTGCTAAGCCGCAGGATGCGCGCCTGCACCTGGCTTTTCGCGGCCCGGATCAGGTTGAGGTCATGCGTCGCCACCAGCACCGCCTTTCCCATCCGGTTCAGCTCGACCAGAAGCGTCAGCAGGCGCTGCGACATTTCCCAGTCGATGTTGCCGGTCGGCTCGTCGGCGATGATCACGTCGGGGTCCATGATCACCGCGCGCGCAAGTGCCGCGCGCTGCCGTTCGCCGCCCGACAGTTCGGGCGGCAGCTGTTCGGCCTGCGCGCCAAGGCCGACCCAGCGCAGAAGGTCCATCAGGTTCCCCTCCGCCTCGGCCGCCCGACCTGCGACGGTCAGCGGCAGGACCACATTCTCGGATAGCGGCAGATGGTCGAGGAACTGGCAATCCTGATGCACGACCCCGATCCGCCGCCGCGCCAGCGCCACGGAATCGCGGCTCATCCGGCGGGTGTCTTCGCCAAAGATCGCCACATCGCCGGCGGTGGCGCGCAGATCGCCGTAGCAAAGCTTGAGAAGCGTCGTCTTGCCCGACCCCGATGGCCCGGTCAGGAAGTGGAACGTTCCCGGCCCAAGCGACAGGGAGATCTCGGAAAACAGTTCGCCGCCACCGTAACTGTAGGCGACATTGCGCAACTCAATCACCGAAGGCCCCCCGGACAGACGCTTCCTTGTGCCCAAATAAGTCACAGGATTCAATTCCGCGAATCACCCGCGCGACGGAAACCTTGGCGAAACCGGGCGCGATTGATAGGCTCTGCCCATCAGGTCGGGACAAACGTCGACACGCGGGCAGAAGGAACGGGGCATGCGGCTGATATGTCCGAATTGTGGCGCGCAATACGAGGTGGATGCCCGGCTCATCCCACCCGCCGGGCGCGATTTGGAATGTTCCAACTGCGGGCACGCCTGGTTCGAACGCCCCGGCGCATCCGAAGCGGCCGAGGCCGAGGATGAGGCGCTTGCCACCGAGATCGCCGCCGCCAGCCGCGATAGGGCGGCCGCGCCCCCGCCCGAGGTCACAGCACCC
>JAFIEN010000275.1 GCA_020832515.1 Rubellimicrobium sp.
CGACGAAATCGCGGCCTTCACATCAACCGTTGCACTTGAAGCTGGAATCTAAGGGCTGTCCACGGTATTCGCATTCGGTGTCTGCGTCGTTTCCGGGAAGCACGGCGAGACATATCTGTTCGTTCCCTGCAGTCCCGCAAAAAGCTCGTTCGGGCATGAACACTCGGTCTGATCTCGAGCATCGCACTGGCCTTCGTCGCCTATCGGCCCCGAGGCCTGAGCCCAAAGCCAGGTTGACAGCGCCGCCAAGGCAACCAGCGAAGCTGCAGATCCGACGATCAGTCGAATTGAAACATGCATCTCAGGACCATCGATTCGGGAAAACACCACAGACGTGAAGGCCCAAGGATCTGGTTCAACCACGTCTGTTGGCGGGATCTTCCGTTACGTTGAGGCAACCGTCAACAAGAACTGCAAAACCCGCGAAGATCGTCCTGTTCATCCGGTTCGCTGGTCCCTGACAGCGGCTCAAGTGCCGGCCGTGCGAGCCGTGACGATGTGCGCCTTCAGAGCCGTTGCAACGCCGTGAACAAAGTCCGAGGCGTCGGCCTTGGCGGCAAGGCTCTTGCCGAGGACCTCTTGCCAAAAGGGGTGCCCACTGCAGCCCCCTTGCGTCACAGCAGGCCGTGTTCCGGCACTTCGACGGCGTCTTCGAGTTGCGCGATATCGCAGATCAGGGTCTCGCCCTCACGCTCCAGCGCACCTTCGGCCAGCAGCAACTGCAAGACCTGGTTGACTTTCGGGCGACTGGCCCCGAGCAAAAGGGCAAGCTCGCTCTGATTAAGCACCATGCGCAACCTGGTCCTGCCGGAAGCCGTCGCCCCATGCTGCTCGTGCAGCGCATACAGCAGGAAGCGCGCGACCCGTGCCCTCAGGTCGTAGAGCGCGATTGATTCCATCTGGTAATTGGTACTGCGCAACTGCTGGCAAAGGTGTCGGGCAAGGGCGAGGCCAAGCTGGGGATGCGTCTCAGCCATCCGCATGAACCGGTCCCGATACAGCACGATGCCCGCACTGGGTTGCACCACCGTGGCATCCGCCGATCTGGGCTGTCCGTCGATCAACGAAAACTCTCCGATCACCTCACCCGGGCCCATGTGGCGGAGCACAAGTTCCTTGCCATTCGGGGTCGAGACCGACAGCCTGACCCGACCCGACGTGAGAGCCAGCAGGTACTCACCCGCGTCACCACGCTGGAACAGCACAGTTCCGCCATCCCATGCCCGGCGCTTCGCCGATGTCGCCAAGGCAGCAATCGTCGCTTCATCCACGCCGGCAAACACCGAGGAGCGGGCCAGAGCCTGTTCGAGATCGCGTGCTCTGGCGGGCAGTTCGGCAGATGTCACCCTGTGGCGCTCCTCGACATTGAGCGGACACTAGTGCCCGACCGCGCACCGATCAAGCGTCCGGCGTTCCGCAGGGAACAGCGCAGGACTCAGGATTCGGGGCAACTGATCACAGGACTTCGAAACATCTGCCACCCAGGAGCAATACCGCCATGATCGCCCCCCAAAGCGCGAATTTCTTGTTGAACCTGATCAGCGGTGAAACAGTCGATCCGAGGAACCTCAATCAGGACTACGCCTGGCACCTTCGCACCCTCCCGACACCGGAACGCGACCCCTGGCCGATGCGCTTGCTGCCCGGCTTCCTTCGGAAGCCGCTGAAGGCCCGCATCGAGGCTCGGCGCTACGAGCAGTCCCTGATTGCGCTGTGGGAGACCTCGCCGCATCTTCTGGACGACATCGGCGTCGCGGTTTCGACAGACGTCAATCTGTCCGACAGCGTCATTCTCGCCCCGGCCGAGGTGATCGCGCATGTGACTTCAGCCAACAACGCAAAGGCTGCACCGGCGCCTCAGGCCCAGCCGAAGGCTCTGCGGAAGGCCAAGGTCACCCCGGTGAAGCCCCTGCCGACCGGGGTTGCTGCCAATGGGAAGGCTCAGGCAGTCTCAGAGCATGACAGCGTCGTCGTGCCCTCAGTGCGGCGGCCGCTCATCGACAACGTCCCAGCCCGGGAAGCAAGCTCGGTTTAGGGCGTCAGATCAATTGGCTTCGAAACAGCCGGATGCCTTGGAACAGTTGTCCGGGCAGGCTTGGCCAGAGGTCCCGGATCGAAGGCGGCGCAGACAATGCGCGCGGCAATCCCGACCGCTTCGGTGTCTGGCGTGACCTTGCGGATGACGACCGCGGCCTTCGGTTGGAGCGCGACTCCGGGCTGGCGTTCGAACTTCTGCCATGCCCGCGCAGGCACCAACCCGGCCTGGGCAGCCGCGGTGGACAGGTCGTCGGCTGATATGACGGGGTGCAGGAAATACCGTTGAGTGCCCAGAGCGCGATGTTCGGCCGCTACAGCTTCGAGGGTCTGCAATCGCACGCCGAAGGCCCGGTTGATGACGATGGCCGAGGCCGGAAGGCGCGCGGCAATGGACAGCCGGGCACCGTCGCGCTGGCGCCAGGCAAGGCCCAGCCCGTCGCGCAGGGCGGGCGTTGCCTGCACATGCAGGCTGGCCAGCGCCGCTGCCTCGATGGCTTCACTTTCGCCAACGCGATCGAAGGCGGTTTGCAGGATCTGCATCTACTCTTCTCCTGACGTGTTGGTCATGCGGCCGCAGACAACCTGCGCGCGCGCTCCTGAAAGCTGCGATTGACCGGGCTGTGCGGGCGCAGGGCAAGGCGCTCGGCCGCCAGGGCCTCGGCCATGTCGGCCATGCCGTCGGCAAGCGCCTCCCATGCCGCCGAGACGGCCGTCCAGCGGTCGCCGACATCGACGCCGATCAGGTCAAGCCGCCGCAGCAGTGCCGCCGCATCGACCAGATCCAGTGTCGTCGCACCGCTGCTGACCGGCCCGTCGAACAGCGCAAGCGCCGAGGCCGGGTCATCCAGTTCGATGTGGCACAGCGCCCGGTGCCACCAGTTGTGCACCTTGAGGAAGTTCTCCTCGGCCGCCCAATGCGCCGCGCGCCCGGCCTTTTCGGCACGGGCATGGTCGCCGGAGTCCTCAAGCCCGAAGGCATGCATACCCGGCAGAAAGGACCGGCCCGGGACAGCGTTCCAGTGCGGCAGGGCACGCCCGATCCGGTCGCGCAAGGAGCGGGCATCGGCGCGCAGGAAATCCAGCAGATGGCAGGACTGAAGCGCGATCAGATCGCGCGGGTCGCCCATGACGCCGGACGAAATCATCGGCCATGAAGCGCTCATGCAGGGAATGGAATCCTGGCAATTCATGGATGGCGACAGGATCGTCACGGTTCAGCCCCCGGGCAGGTTCAAGGCCAACAGCGCGGCAGCCCTCGCAGGCGCATCTGCGGCTGGTCTCGGCATCGCCTGGCTGCCTGACTGCATCATGGCTGAATACATCGCATCCGGCGCCGTTGTGCCGATCATGACCCGCTACCCGCCACCTTCGGCGGGCGCCTATGTCGTCCGACCGCCCGGCCAGCACCCCGCACGAAAATCAGCGTCCTGGCCGAAATGCTGATCAAGCACTGCGTACGCAATCCGGCCATATGGGGCCTCGACCGCCGGGATCCTCAGGGCGCAAGGCGCTGAAGGGCGGAAAGGCGCGACAACCGAAGCGCTTGCGGCCCCGTGTGCGGCCCGCGTTCCGCCTGGCGCGACACAGCTTGATGCGTCGCAGAGCTAGCCACCGGGCTGCTTCGGATGCAATCTGCACCTCGATCGCACCGGAATCGCCCCACCCCTCGGGCATTCCGGATACGGCCGGATCAGGCATTCGCACCGGCAGGCACGACGCCGACCGCGAGCACACGAGAGGATGACGCGCATGAGTTGGAACCCCGCACTCGACCCCGGCTGCCCCGATGAGGTGGATGTGGATGCGATCGAGACGCTCATCATTCCGCGCGCCAGGGATCTTGGCGGCTTCGAGGTTCGGCGCGCCCTGCCCGCTCCGAAGCGGCAAATGGTCGGGCCGTTCATCTTTTTCGACCAGGCAGGGCCGGCCGAACTGCTGACCGGCCAGGGCATCGATGTCCGGCCGCATCCGCATATCGGGCTTGGCACCGTCACCTATCTGTACCGGGGCGATTTCCATCACCGCGACAGCACCGGCGCCGATCAGATCATCACGCCCGGAGCGTTGAACTGGATGGTCGCCGGGCGCGGCGTGACCCACTCCGAGCGCACGTCGGCGGCGGCCCGCAGCGGTCCGAACGGCCTGTTCGGGATACAGACATGGCTGGCCCTTCCCGATACCCATGAAGATGTGGCGCCAAGTTTCGAGCATCACGGCAAGGACACGCTGCCGATGATCGAGGATCACGGCGTCTCGGTCCGGCTGATCCTTGGAAGCGCCTATGGAAAGACCGCGCCCGCCACCATGCTTGCGGAAACCTTCTATGCCGATGTGACACTCGAGGCGGGAAGCCGGTTTCCGATGCCGGACGATCACGAGGACCGGGGCATCTACATCGTCGAGGGGTCCATCTCGGTCGCGGGGCAAGGGTTCGAGGCGGGTCGGATGATGGTTTTCCGTCCGGGCGACAGGATCACGGTCGCCGCGGGCGACCGGGGCGCACGGCTCATGATCCTTGGCGGCGCCACCTTTTCCGACCCCCGCTACATATGGTGGAACTTCGTCGCCTCGTCGCGCGGGCGCATCGAGGCGGCCAAGGCCGAATGGCGCGCCGCAAACTGGGGCAAGGGGCGTTTCGATCTTCCGGTCGATGACCGCGAAGAGCATATCCCGTTGCCGGATTGATCTGCGCTGCAGAAGTGACCGGTTGGGCGCAGTGCAAGCGCTCCATGTCCCGATGACGGCTTCCATGACCCGCGCCGTCGGCACTCAGCATTGGAAGGAAAAAGCCCCTTGGCCTTCGAACGCCAGGTGACATGAACGAGCACTGGGGGCGGCACGAATACGTGACAGGTCCAGCACGGCCGAGGGATCGGTCGTAGCCACGTTCGCCCCAAGCATCAGACATGCCATGAGCGGCCGTGTGGGAGAGACGGTCGGGACGCCCTTTGCCGAATGCGTTTCCATTGACTGTTCGTCAATCCCTGCCGGCTTCGGGACTGCCTTCCAGAGCCTTGATCTGTCGCATCAATCCGACCGCTTCCTCGACGTCGATCTGACAGGCGATGCCCGCCCCGCGCTCTTCCTCGAAGCGGCCGACGGCGGCAATCTTCGCAAGGACCTTTGGTGCCACGCTTTCCTCGACAAGCCAGAATGCAAGGTTGCGATGCGAGGCAACCTCGAGCCCGAGGAACTTTCGTTCACGCTCCAGCCCCTCGCCCCGCGCGGATGTGATGACGGTCGAGCCCGTGGCGCCCATCGCGCGCGCGGCCTCAAGCACCTGTTCCAGCCGCGCGTCGGGCAGGAAGGCAATGATCAGTTTGAACTTCATGACCCATTTCCTTCGTCTCTTGATTTGTCAGGGGGGCGACGGCGCAGGCGATCGTCCAGAGTTGCTACAGCCAGAACCGACACAGCGGACCCAATCATGGCAAGCACGATCATGCCGAACCCATCGGCCAGCGCACTGCGCCCCGGCAGGGTGTCGGCAACCGCCACGCCATAGGCTGCGATGATCGGAACGGTGAC
>JAFIEN010000276.1 GCA_020832515.1 Rubellimicrobium sp.
AGGCCCGCATAGACGCGCAGCGGCTCGAGCGCGGGGGCACCCGTCACCTCTTCGGTCCGGGCGCGGTCGGGTTCGCGGGCGATCATCTCGCGCCCCGCGCGGCCCAACCCTTCCCAGGCCAGAAGCGAGGCCTCGGACCCGGTCTTGAGCGGATCGGACGGGCGGGGGCTACCATCCTCGAAGCGGTTGTCGAGTTCGGTGTAGATCGTGTCGAGGACGTTGAACGCAGATCGCACCAGAATACCGTTGCCGATGTTCCAGAAGATGACCGCCGTCAGGATGACGGTGATCAGCACCGCCTGCGGCCCCGGAAGCACCCTTGACAGCAGCCGCCAAAGGGCGCGGCCGGTCCATCGCACAAGCCGCGCCGCAACCAGCACCAGCCCGAAGACGACAAGCGCGACCAGCGCGATGGTCAGCAGATTGATCCCCTCGACCGGGTCCATCTCCATCCGCGCGCGCAGCCGGTTCTGCCAGGACGAGGCCCACCACAGCGTCACCCCCGCGATCAGCGCGCAGCCTGCGATCGCGCCATAGGCGGCCCATGCCCGCAACCGCCCCTGCGCCATCGGCAGTTGCAGCCCCAGCCAGACCGAGCGCAGCGCAACGCCGAGCCCGTAACCGACAGACAGTGCCATCCCGCTCAGCACCCCCTGCACGAGGGCGGGTCGGGGCACCAGGCTGGGTGTCAGCGAGGCAGCAACGAACAGCGTGCCCAGGATGAGGCCAAGCGGTGAAAAGCTGCTGAGAAAGGATCGGCCTTGGGTTCTTGACATCTCATGCTCATGCAGCTCCGTGTCGCGGCGGCACGTCTTGCGGTCAATTCGTGGCCTTGCGGACCTGCCAGGCCAGCCAGCCCAGCGTCGCGCCCGCACTGATCAGGTTGATTCCAAGCATCAGCCCGATCAGCCAGGTCGCGGTGCCGGGCATCGAGGACCAGAGCCAGACCGAAAGCGCAACCCCGATCACCCCGCTCAGAAAGACGTAGAACCAGTTGGTCAGCGGCCGGATCGCAAGCGCAAAGACGATACGCGCGATCCCGTCGATCATGAACAGCACGATCAGCAGGATCGACACCACGACCATCGCCTGATCCAGATCGCGCAGCAGCAGCGCCCCGATCAGAACCGACAGCACGACCGAAATAAGCTGCGGCCAGAAACTGGGGGATTCGCGCGCGCCGACCAGACCGATCCCCTGGACGATGCCGGTGATCACAAGCAGCCAGCCAAGGATCCAGACGAAGGCGGTGGATGTGAAGTAAGGAAACAGGATCGCGAAGATGCCGGCTGCGACAAGAAGGCCCGCCTGTGCAAGGTAGAACAGCGAATATCGCCGCACCGCCCTGCGGGCAGATTCGCGATAGCTGTCGCTGGCGCTGGTTTCGATGGTCATGAGGTCCTCCGGGGTTTGCGGCGATACGGGGTCGGGACGGGTTCTCGACGCGGCGGAACTTACCCCGGGACCACGCGCGCGCTGCCCTGCAGCGCGCTGCGGATGCCGTGGCGCCATGCCATCGGGTGCCGCGGCCTAGCCGTTCAGGATCCGGGCCTTTTGCTCTTCGAACTCCGCATCCGACAGGATGCCGGACTGGTGCAGTTCGGCAAGCTGCTTCAACCGGGCGATCGCGTCGTCGCTCAGACCGGCAGAGGCCGGTGCCGCCGCAGGCTGGGCGGCGGGTGCTGCGGCTGGCGCTGCAGCAGAGGGGGGGGCGGCCGCCATGCGCCGATCCTGCTGCCGGGCGGATACGGCATTGGCCGTTCCGACGATGACCGCGGTCCGTCCTGCCGTTCGTGCTGCGCCGCCGATCAGGCTGGGGCGGCCGCTTCGGGTTTTAAGCATCTGTCCTCTCCTTGGGTTGATGGATCGGTCTGTGGACATCAAGGCCGACCTGACGGGCCTGCAGCGATGGACCGTCGGGGCCGGGTTTCAGTCTTTCGAAGCGGCAATCAGAGTGTCGCGGGCGGCAAGGACCACGTCGTGCGGGATACGCTGCGACATCAGAAGCGCGCCACCGGAATCGCGGACTGCCTCGGCGAACCGAGTTGCCCAGACATGTTCGAACAGCAATGTCGCCACCGTGCTGTCGGGCTCCAGCGTCTCGGCGATGTCCGCAAGGTCGGCCTCCGAGAGCATCCCCACCAGATCGCCGGTCAGGGCGACCATCGCTTCGGCCAGTTCTTCGGAATATTCCCGCATCTCGAGGACCGTCACGTCGCCCGAGGCATCCTTGACGACGACGGCAAGGTCGATGATGCGGACAAGGCCGCGCTCGACAAGGTCCATCAAGGTGTCGGCAATCTGTCCTGTGAAGCGGTTCTCGGCAAAACCGAGGATCACCAGTTCTACAGGTCCTATCGAAGCGGGCCCGCTCGAAGCAGGGTCGCTGGTGATGGTCATGCGAATCTCCTTTGCGCAATCAGGTCATGAAACAGGATGGCGGGCCCCGCATGCGGCACCCGAAAGAACCGCCTAGCGGGCCGCATGAATGACCGCCCGGTCGCCCGACAGAAGAAGCAGCCCTCCATCCGTGCCGATGTCGAACCCGGTCACCAAGGGCAGGCTTTCGAGGAATGCCCGCTCCAGTTCCATCGTCGCATCTTCGCAGGCCATCATGGTGCCGGCCATGTTCGGATCGAAGCCCAGCCCCTCGCCCGTCAGGGCGAAGCCACCGAAAAAGCGGTTGCAGCCCGAACTGCCCGAGACGCGGCCTTCGGCCTCGAACAGCATGGTCACCTCGGCATCCGCGGGCACGGGGTCGGCGCCGATCATGGTAACCTGCCACTCGGACCCGGCCAGAAGATCGGCCGGATCACCGGCGCAACCCGCAAGTACCTGCCCCCCCACATCGACGCTGGCGGCAAAGGGATGGGGCATGCCGGTCATCGTGTCGCGGCATGGCCCGCCCGAAAGGGTGGCGCTCAGCCCCGCCTCGGCGGCGAAGCGCCACCCCTCGGCGGTCTCGACGGGTGTCGGAAGGGGCAGGTCGATCACCTCGCCGTCCAGGGGGGCGAAGACCATCCGCCCCTCGGCAAGTGTCAGGAACCAGAAAGGCTCGTTCCCGCGCGCGACAACTGGCGGGGTGGGTTCCGGCATGGCCGCCGCCCCGGCCAGCGTTTCGTCACCCGCCTGAGCGGCCGACCCGGTCAGGCCGGCCGCCAGTGCCGCGGCAAGGATATGGCAGGAATACTTCGACATGACCGTCCTCTGCCCGTGATGCGCGGCGGTGCCGTCAGACCAGACGCGCGCGCAGCGTGGTGTATTCCTCGGCGCTGAGCTTGCCGTCGGCCTTGAGCTGGTCGAGCTTGATCAGCTCATCCGCCACGCTGTAGCCGATCGTGGCGCGCAACTGGTCGCGGGCCTCCGTCATCCGGTCGGCATCACGCTTTGCCATCCCGTCAGCCTGCGTCAGAAGATAGGCGAACACGCCAAGATAGGGCAGGAACAGCAGGAACAGAATCCAGATCACCTTGGCCACTCCCGACATGTCCTTGCGGCGGAACAGATCGGCAAAGACGGATACGAGCAGCCATATCCACATGACGAAAAGAAAGATGATGAAGGCACCAAGAAAGAAGTGCCAGAGGTTCGAGGCGAAGTTCATGACCATGGTGTGGAGTACCTTTTCGTTTCACTCAGGTTGATCGTCGTTAATTCGATTCTTCGGGATTGGCCAGTCCTGGCGCATGACCCCGCGCAGCAACGACGCACGCATCTTGAAGCCAGCTTTTCCAGACTTGCGGATGCGAGGTCAAACACGCACTCGTCACACCAGCAAGAACCATTCCCGTTTTCAAAACCCGGCGTCATCGGCCAAGGGTCCTGTTCATTCAGGTCAAGGCGCAACTGCGACCACGTCGGAGACGATGTTTCCTGAATATATCACTTCGACCGGATAGCTTGGGTCCTGCTGCCAGCGCTCCGACTTTCCCTCACCCGAATGCGATACTGTCCCGACAAGTGTGAACTCGTTGCGTCTGAGCCAGTTCGTTGCCGTCGTGTCGCGGACCCCCAGAAGGTTCTGACGGATCACCGCGACCGACAGAAGGCCCTCGGGCGTTTCGCTGCCGATGCCGCGGCAAGAGCCGGGAAACCAGCCATGGGCCTCGGAATGGACCACGACCTCCGTGCCCGTCCCCGGCGCGCCTCCGGAAAGGTCGACCAGCGTCACGGGGATCGTATCCTGCAATGTGCCGCCAAAGACGGGAAAGCCCTCGGCATTGGTCGACAGAAACACAAGCGGCGAGACGCGTACCTGTCCGGTCGGGCCGGTCCAGACGATGTGCAGGAACCTGTCCTCAAGCGCATGGGCGGCATAGGCCCAACCGTTCGGAACTTCCCCCGTGCAACTGACTTCCGTCCCGGTTGTCTGCGCGGCAAGCGGCGCTGACAACACGCAGAACGCCATCGCGGCCAGGAGCGTCGGTCCCGTGCCACCCGAAGCCGCCGCAATCGCCCTGCGGGATCTGATCCGACCAATCGCCATGGGTGGTTTCGCCAATCCAGTTGCCTACCGCTTCCTCTGTAACACCATATTGTCCGGCCTGTCCTTGATTTTTTTTGTGACAAGGCTGTTGCGATTGACACGGTGCGCGCCGATGGCCTACCGACGCGGCACTGCACCCAAGGAGGACAGCCATGGCGCGGCGTAAAGGGCGGCTCAAGTGGCTCGTCGGGGGGATGCTTGTCGTTGCAGGCGCAATCACGGCCTTCTTCGTCTACTACCATCCCCCCATGCGGCTGATGCCGGCGCCGCTGATGTTTCAGGCCGGCGCGGTGCCGCTGACCGAACTCGAACCCGCGCTGGCAGAAGGATCGCGGATCGAGGTCTTCTATGCCTCGAGCCGCCTTCCCGTCGGCCCGGCAGATGCGCGCGTCTATACCGTCGTGCCCGACAACCGCCTGCACCTGGGCCGGGCCGAGATGCGCATCGGCGAGGACGGCACGACGCTGGCGCAGATCTACGAATGGACGACCGGCGCCGGGCGGGACGACCGGCCCTTCGTGCATCTGGAGCGGATGCGGCAATATGCGACCGTGGCCCCGGCCGATGCGCCGGACGATCCGGCGACGGAGGGGCTTGATGCAGACGCCGCCCGCTGGATCGACGAGATCAACCGCAACCTCGCGCTTAGCCGCCACCGCAACATCCTTGTCTATGTGCACGGCGCCAACACCACTGTCGAACGGGGCGCAGGTCAGGCGGCGATGTTGCGGCATTTCACCGGGCGGAATGCCGTGGTCGTGGTCTTCATCTGGCCCACGGCCGAG
The DNA here is from genome assembly GCA_020832515.1 of Rubellimicrobium sp. Taxonomy (GTDB): domain Bacteria; phylum Pseudomonadota; class Alphaproteobacteria; order Rhodobacterales; family Rhodobacteraceae; genus JAFIEN01. The sequence continues at coordinate 5,272 of JAFIEN010000276.1, forward strand.
AACTTCCTGCGCTACTCGCAAGACATCCAGAACGCCTATGGTGCATCACCGCGGCTGGTCGAGCTGATCGCGCTTCTGGCCAGGCATAGCGATGCCGAGAAGATCGACGTCTTCACCTACAGCGCAGGCGGCACCGTCGGTTCGGACGCGCTGGGCCGCCTTCCCGCTGCCGCGCCCGATGCCGCACTCCGGCTGGGCGAGGTCATCCACGCGGCGCCCGATGCCGATCAGGCCCGCTTTATCGACGACGT
>JAFIEN010000277.1 GCA_020832515.1 Rubellimicrobium sp.
GGGCTGGGCGATCCTGTCGTTGTGCGGCTGGAAGCGTATGGGGGCTTTCGGCTGAACCGGGGGCGGCGGGCTGGCCGACTGCCCGGCCCGCCCTTGCGCCCGAGTGGGGGCGGGGACGGAGGCGGGGGCCTGCGTGGCATTCCAAGCGGTATCGAAGGCAGCCACAGCAGCATCTTCGTCGTCGGGCAAGAACCGTTCCAGAAAAGCGTCCCGCGCATCACCAACATGGATTCCACGCGCCTTCTGATCCGCGATATAGGCTTGCATCGCTGCCGTCAGAGTCATGTCAGCCCTCTATCCGGAACCATCCGAAGCCGCGGCTGGTGCCGTGCCCCAACATGAGCCCGTTCGTTCGAATATCGTCCACCAGCCTGTCGAGCGCCTTTCGGTCAGCATCTGTCGCTCGGGCGTCGAGCCCAAGCCCAAGGTCAAGTCGCACCCCGTAATCGGCATCGGTGGCAAAGAGGGCATTGTCGATCGTCCCCCCTGCAAAACGGTCGATCCTTGTCGAAGTCATTGCCGACTTGCCCATCCGGCTGATCGTGCCCACCGATACCGTCAGAACCCCCCGAAAACCTGCGACACCGAAAAGCCGTTCCTGTGGTTGCAAAACAGCCGCCGCTGCCGCTGACTTCAACACGCCGACCGGCGTCGGCACGGTCCGACCGGCGGCAACATCCTCCACGGCCTGCAACCAGGCCATCCGCGCCCGCATGGCCCCAGAGACCATCTGCCCAGTCAGATACGGCACATGGTCCAATCGCAGCGCTCGCAGATGCGGCTGTGTCCGGTTCGCTCCCCCGCCCGCCGCCTCGGCGGCGCGGCGTGCCTCGGTCGTCCAGGCCGGATCGCGGCTGAGGTAGGGGCCGGGGCACACCAGCGTCAATGTCACAGCTGCTGAACAGGGTTGCGGTGAGGGAGGAACGCATTGTGTCGTTTTGTCGGCCTGCAACCCGCCGCCGCTGTTGGCCTTCCAATTAGTCATGCGCACGTCTCCGACCAGTCGAAGGCGCCCTTGTCCGCTGGTCTGATCCGCCCCCAGTGCAACTCCTTCAGGCGCGCCGAACCCTCCAAGCAACTTCAACAATGCCGCATCAAGGGCAACGATGTCTCCGCGCGTCTCTAGCCGCAGTCGCATCTCGAAAGTCGCCCCTGCCGCCACAGCCTCAGAGTGGAACAGCCGGTTTGAAGCTGCCGTGCCGCGTCCGGCGTCTATGCTCGTGCGGGAGGCAACGAATACTCCGTCCCGCGCATGGGGCAGGCCATCAGTCGCTCCGGGCTTGACCATGGGCGCCCCGCGCACCAGCATGGCCCCCATCTGCCCGGTATCATCGGCCTTCACTGCACCGAACAGGACATCGGCTTCGGAAAGGCCCATCGCGCGGGCAAGGCGGACCAGCGCCCCCTTAATCGTGGTTCCCGGAATCCACGGCCTGCCCTCATTATCGCGTTGGATCGCGGCTACCTGCACCTTGCCGGGCTGTCCGTCTTGCTCAACTTCAGGCAACAGGTCCTCGCGGCAAAAGCCACCACCGACATGCACTGGCGAAAGCGCCTGAACCGTGAAGGTGTAATCGCGACGTTTCAGCAGGTCAGACATGGCTTATCACCGACGCAAATTCGCCGAGATGATCGCAACGGATTGCGCCGTAGCCATTTTCAGGCTGATAGGGGCAGGTCTTCCAACTTGTCGTCACCCCGCCGATTATCGGTGCCGGCAACCGTTTCTTTGTAAGTGTCGCAAGCGCTCCAGCAATATCGCCTTTGAGCACAAAGACCGACCCGGCCTCTGTAAGCCAGAACGGCTGATAGCCTTGCACGGGGGCATAGCGGCGCGCGACATAGCCCCCAGCCAGACGTTGTGACGCGTAGAAGTTGACGAGTTCGGCTTCGGGCAACGCACGCTTCCACCACAGCCGATAGGCATCCTGCGCATCTGCCGCATCCGTAGGGCAAGCCATGACTGCATCGGTTTCCAGAACTACGGCATAGTGATTGATCGTGCCGGCAATCGGGGCGACGGCCGGCACGGGCGGTGCCTCAATGCGGTCAATTTCGGCCCTTGCGCCAGTGCGCCCGATCCCGTCGAGCCCTGCCTCCAGTGCCGCTGCAAGCAGATTTCGTGCAGCTGCATCGCCTACGGCGCCGTAATCCACGGTGAACTGCCACTGATGTGTGCCGGGGTCCAAGGCATCGATTACAAACAGTTTACGATCAGCGGCAGCACCGGTCTCTTCGCTGATGGCAACATGCGTCCGCACGGTCCTCGCCAGTTCCGGATGTGCGGCCAACCTCAACGCCCGGCGGACGGCGGCTTCAGCCTCGGGTTTCCAGTCACTGCGCCAAATGGTGGGCGCGCCATCAATCATCGCACCCTTGTGCCGGGGCAGCAGCAAGGCATCGCCGACCTTTGCCGAAACTGGCTCGAAGACCATCGACAGTGGAACCGCTGGCGGGGCTCCCCGCACCATGGCATGCGAGATCGACAGTGCGGACAGCGCGGCGTTCAGTGCGGGCAACTGGCCGCATAGATCCAGCTTGCGAGCCAGCGCCCCCTTGATTACGCCGCCAGGCACAACATCCTGCCCGACATAGACATTGGCTGCCACCCGTCGGACGTCTACCGCAAAACGCCGGTCGAAGCGCAGCGCATACTGCTGCCAGTCTGGTGCAATGGCTGCGACATTGGCTGCCAGCGGCGCATCAGCCTTTCTGCTGATGATGAAGGCTTCCACCTCGCCGAAGCCCGCACTCTTCATCGCCCCGATGGCGGAGACCCAGCTTGTCGCGCCCGTGATCAAGGGTACCCATTCCGCGGCCTCCTGCTGGGTCGCCAGTAGGACAGCCTGACCTGTGAAACTCACGCTGGCCCCGGGCGGGGCGACAAGTTCAGCGAACATCAGCTTGCCGTCTTCGGCCGCGCCGGTGTCGGGGTCGATGGCAACGCGCACGCTGCGCTGACTCGCGCCCAAGGTATCCGCTACCAGATCGGAAAAAAGGATGCGTCCACGCGCGGGTTCGAAATCAGCCGACTGCGTTGATTGGTCTGCACCTTCGTCTCGGGAATCGGCCGATCCACGACCGAATATGGCAAGCCTTGTGTCGCGCTTCTTCTGCATCGCCTGCGCCGCATCCCTGCAAGCGTGGAACAAGACCCCGCGCACCTGTTCCTGCGGCAGGACAGGGCGCCCTTTCGCATCGCGCAGTGCGATGCGGTCCAGACCAAATGCTCCACTGACCGTATCGGGGAACAGGAAAGGGCTCCTGATCCTGATCTCGATAGCGAGGGCGAACCTCCTCATGCCTCCCCCCCGGCATAGTCCCACAAGTCGCTGACCAAACGAAGATCAATGCTCAGAGGCCGATCGACGTGGGGCAATCGCGGCAACCGTAGGTCCTTCAGCAGATCGGTAGCCGTCTCCCGGGCAGCCCCCCTGATCCGAATTTCGTCACGTCTTGTCACTTCAGCAAGGGCCTCTTCGGAAAGACCCAGATTCAACACCTCGTTTAGTCGCGCCCGCGATGGATACAGCGTGCCAGCATCCTGCCGCCACCGCGCGAGCATCTGCCGCAGATCGGCGATGGCATGGGCGGGAAAGGCCAGACAGTCGATGGGAACACTCTGGTGAGCACGGCTCCGATGCGCCGCCAACCCGTCTTCCGGTGGGCTCGAGCTTTCGAATATGTCGATCGTGAAGGCACCCCGGGCGCCCCCTGTCTTTGCCACGTCAACTGCTTCTTGGGCGAGCTGAACAAGCCGGCGGATCGGGGCCTTGTGTCCGGCGATGATGGCCGCACCGGTGAATCCGAGTGACTCGCCTGAGATCTGCCACCCGGCAACGGCCGCGTGAAATGCCTGCAAGGTCGAAAGTGCCCGCCAAGCTGGCACGACAAGGGTGATGTCATCTCCACCCCACAGCAGTACTTCCAGCCGCAGAACCGGATTGCTCACGTTCCCGTCATGCAGTTCTTGGTCCATGGCATCCTTGACCAGTGCGTCAAGGATGGCGTCAGTCCTACCGATGACCTCGCTCGCGAAACGGGCAGGGTCTTTCAGTTCACGCGCCGCTGCGCCGAAGCCATCGCCATCGAGGTGGATCACGGCCATCTTGCCCCTGGCCGACAGCGAGAGGCCACCCGGGGGATCGGCGACTAGGTCCTCAAACGAGCCAACAAGTGCGGCGTCCACCGGGACGGTGGCGCCACTCCGCTGAGAGAAGAAGTCCTTGCGCATGTTCCGCCCATACTCGATGCGGGTCGCGCTGGAGGGGGCAAGTGGTCCCCTTGGGTTGTCGCTTGCAGGATCTGCGGGTCTCACTCCGTCCAGTGCATCCTGCCTCCAGGCCCCTGCGACGGCGCAATCCGCCACCGTCCATTGGCGGAACTGGCGCGCGCGGTTGCGTGCCTCTGCTGTAGCTTCAGCGATAAGCGGGTCCGTCTCTTCGACCATGTCCAGAACGAAGGTCATGTGCCGCCAAACATCCCGTGTCAGGCTTTCGCGCGCCGCCGACTCTGCCTTGGCAGCGGTCTGCTCATCTGCCTCGAAGGCGAACACCGCCTTTGCCCCCCCTGACCAGAGCGGCGCGAGCTTTGCCCCAAGCGTTTGCGACAGGGCGCTACCGACCGGTTGCGCCACCTGATCCAGCAGTAGACTTGCACCGCGTATGATGGAAAGATCGTTGGTATCGAACAGGCAATTGGCGAAATTGACCCCTTCGACACGCAGGACATAACGTTTCATCAAGTTGCCGTGTCCCTGCCTCAGACATCGTAATGTGCATCGGCAGTCAGCTTATCATCAACGGAGCCCATTTAGGTGACGATAATGCCTGCCAGTTGAACCTGTTTCCCTCAACAACGCATTCTGTCGCTTAGGCGAAACGCCTTTGACCAACCAAGCGGCTTTGCTTGAGGCCTGTCAATACCGCAATGTGGCAGAGCGGGAAGTCGGGCAGAGTTCTCGGAGGCTTGTGTCTGGATCACCCACGCATGAAGAACCGCTGCGCCGCGTCTCCCGGGGAGTTGGTGATGTACCGCCTTGGGGAACCCCTGAAAAACCACCCGGCTCCGGCATGATCTGATAGGCTGCGGGAAAGCCCTTGAGGAGCTCTGCTGATGCCAAAACAGCCCGCCAGTCCCGGTCTTCGTGACGCGATGAAGAAGAAGGTGACGCTGCGGGAGCAGTTCCTGGCGGAGATGGAGGCGGTCGTTCCGTGGGGGCGGCTGCTGGCGCTCATCGCGCCGCATTACCCCAAGGTCGGACCGAAGGGCGGGCGTCCGCCGATGCCGCTGGAAACAATGCTGCGGGTCTACTTGCCTCGCAGAACTGGTACGCGTTGAGCGACCCGATGGCGGAAGAGACGCTCTATGACAGCGAGGCGATGCGCCGGTTCGCCGGGATCGAGCTTGACGACGACCGGATCCCGGACGAGATGACTGAGCTACCCCCCGAAAAACGGACAGTGACGGAAGCTACGATCTGACGTCTGC
>JAFIEN010000278.1 GCA_020832515.1 Rubellimicrobium sp.
CCTGCCCTCGCCCTGGCCGGACGGGTGGCGCGGTGGGGGCCTTAACCCCGGCGGGGCTGCTTAATTTGGCACAGGTCACCGCCCCCGCGTCGTGGGCGGAGGTTTGTCCGGGACGGTCAGGCCGTCACCGCAAGCTCCATCCCGTCGATATAGATGACATGTGGCCGGCTGAAGGTCAGCGTCACAAGCCTGCGCTGCGCCGCATCCTGTCGCGTAACGCAGTCCCCGTCGACCAGTACGTCGGCCTTCACATTCGCGACCGTCGCGCCGAACGCCGCCCCGGCCCGCCAGTCGCGCAGATGCATGGCCGTGTCCGCAGGCAGATCGGCATCGCGTTCGGGCCGCGCCTGGCCCAGCGATCCGGCCTTGATGTGGATCACCCCTACCTCGCCATGCGAAACGGACAGCGACTCAAGCCGGGCGGTGCCGGTATCGCGGGTGATGATCTTCGCGCCCGGCACCAGATCCTCCACCGCGAGTTCACCCGCAAGCGTCAGGATCCGCGCCCCGGCGCAGAGGGTGATGGTGGTCAGATCCGCCGACGCTGCGGGTTCTGCGACAGGCGCCTGCATGAGCGGTTGGGCAAGGGGCAACCGCGCAGGGTACAACTGGGGCAGATCGAGGTGCATGGACGGGCCTCCGACAACGTTCCGACGCTGAACACCGTTACCCGGGAATGTGGCAAGAAAAGGTTAACCGCCTGCCTTTTTTGCGGTGACTTTTCCACTCGCATCCCCTTTTGGCCTTTGCTAGACACCCCGCAATCCAGGCGGCGGGGCGGCGCCCTGCCGGTCTTGGCATGTGCGGGTGTGGCGAAACCGGTAGACGCACCAGATTTAGGTTCTGGCGCCGCGAGGCGTGGGGGTTCGAGTCCCTTCACCCGCACCAGGACGGAATGGCCGGTTTGGGCAAAGCCGGGTTAGGAAAGGACGACAGAAGATGCAGGTCACCGAGACCCTGAACGAAGGTCTGAAGCGCGGCTACTCGATCACCGTCACCGCGGCGGCGCTTGAGGAGAAGGTCACCGAGAAGCTGCTCGAGGCGCAGCCGGGGATCGAGATGAAGGGCTTTCGCAAGGGCAAGGTGCCGATGGCGCTTCTGCGCAAGCAGTTCGGCCAGCGCGTTCTGGGCGAGGTCATGCAGGAAAGCATCGACGGCGCGCTGAGCGAGCATATGGAAAAGTCCGGCGACCGCCCCGCCATGCAGCCCGAGGTCAGGATGGCAAATCCGGACTGGAAGGAAGGCGACGATGTCGAGGTGACGGTGGCCTATGAGCGTCTGCCCGATGTGCCCGAGGTCGATATGTCGGCCTTGTCGCTGACCCGTCTTGTCGTCAAGGCCGAGGATGCGGCTGTCGAGGAGGCGCTGAAGAACCTCGCCGAATCGTCGAAAAGCTTCGAGGACCGCAAGGCCAATTCCAAGGCCAAGGACGGCGATCAGGTGGTGATCGACTTCGTCGGCAAGGTTGATGGCGAACCATTCGAGGGCGGCGCAGCCGAGGATTATCCGCTGGTCCTGGGTTCGAACTCGTTCATCCCGGGGTTCGAGGACGGGCTGGTCGGTGTCAAGAACGGCGAAGAGCGCGAAGTCTCGGTTACTTTCCCGGACGAGTATCAGGCCGCGCATCTGGCGGGGAAGGCCGCGGTCTTTACCTGCACCGTCAAGGCGGTGAAGGCGCCGGTCGCGGCGAAGATCGACGACGATCTGGCCAAGCAGTTCGGCGCGGACGATCTGGCGGCGCTGAAGGCGCAGATCGCCGAGCGGCTCGAGGCGGAATATGCGGGTGCCGCGCGGGCGGTGGCCAAGCGCGGGCTTCTGGACGCGCTCGACAAGGTCGTCGCGTTCGATCTGCCCGACACCCTGGTCGATGCCGAGGCCGGCCAGATCGCGCATCAGCTCTGGCATGAGGAGCATCCCGAGGTTCACGGCCACGACCATGACGCGATCGAACCGACCGACGAACATCGGCGCCTTGCCGTGCGGCGGGTCAAGCTGGGGCTGTTCCTTGCCGATGTCGGCCAGAAGGCCGAGGTCAAGGTGACCGAGCAGGAGCTGACCCAGGCGATCATCGCACAAGCCCGGCAATACCGTGGTCAGGAGCGCGAGTTCTTCGAATTCGTGCAGAAGAACCCCCAGGCGCGCCAGCAGATCCAGGCTCCGATCTTCGAGGACAAGGTGATCGACCACATTTTCGCTCTGGCGAACATCACCGAACAGACGGCCACCAAGGAAGAGCTGGAGAAGGCGGTCGAGGCGCTCGACGAAGAGTGATCGACGGGGGGGCGCCTGGCCCTTCGGACCATGTGGCGTGGTTGTGTTGCGGGGGGTGTGTTGCACCACACTCCCCGATGCGCGGCCGGGGTGGATGACAGGCGGCCCGGTCTCTGCGAGGGTGGCGCTGGGGTCGGCGGATTCGGACCCCGCTGATGAAAGGCCTGTCATGCCGTCATGCCAGAAGCTGCGCCCTTCGGGAACCTATGCCGGCAAGCAGGGCTTCCACTATTTCGAAGGGATCGCGCGGGAAACCGTGGGGGCGCAGGGCATCTGCCTGCATCTGCTGACCATCCCGCCCGGCGGCCGCGCCAAGGCGCATAAGCACGCCACGCATGAGACGGCGATCTACGTCATCTCGGGCCACAGCGTGATGTTCTGGGGCCCGAAGCTCGAGCACCGGATGGAGACCGGCCCGGGGGACATGATCTACATACCCGCCGACATGCCCCATCTTCCGGTCAATCCCGGGCCGGACCCCTGCACGGCCGTGATCGCCCGCACCGATCCGCATGAACAGGAAAGCGTCGTCCTGCTGCCGGAACTGGAAGAGCTGGTGCCGCTGTGAAGGTCTTGCGAAAGTGCGCGCAGGGCGGGGCCGGGTGCACGCTGATCGCGCAGGCGACAGCCCGTCTGGTCTGAGCGGGGATCGAGCGCCGGCAGCAGGATGTATGGTCTGCCGCAAGGTGCCACGCGAAATTTTTGCAAAATTTCGCGTTTCGTCAAAATTCAATCCGAAATCCCGGCGGTCTCCAGCGCCGCATGCAGCAGCACATCGGTGGATTTCCGCGCCCAGTCGGGGATGATCTCCTCGGCCTCGTTATGGCTGAGGCCGTCGGCGCAGCGGCACATGATCATCGTGGTCGGGCAGACCCGGTTGATCCAGCAGTCGTCATGCCCCGCGCCCGAGACGATATCCATGTGGCTGGAGCCCAGCCGCCCGGCAGCAGCGCGGACGCGCTCGACAGGCACCGGGTCGAAGGCGGGCGGGCGTGGAATTCGGCGATCATCTCCTCCGGAACTGGCAGCAGGTGGCTGCGCAGATCGCCGGTGTCGGCGACCCGATCGGGGATGATGTTGCGGCTGTCGGGCGTGACGTCGATATGGCCGATCGTGCCCACCGCGTTGGGCTGTCCTTCGGCAATCGGGCCGGTCGGGCCGGGCGTGCCCGGCCTATGGGAGGGTGCGCGCCCGGCCAGGCAGTGCGGCGACACGCGCGGCAAGGCCCAGATCGGCCTCGCGCAGCAGGCCGGCCCCGCGCAGCGCCTTGCGCGCCGCGGGGGTGACGGTCTGGACCGCGTCATAAAAGGCCGCGATCTCGTCCGGGGTGCTTTCGGACAGGTGGTCGCGCAGGCCCTCGTTGAACTGATAGGCCCCCCGCGTCAGCCGGAAAGTCAGTGCGGCCAGCCAGGCGGCGCGGTCCTGGGCGTGGAAATGCAAGAGGTCGAGGGCGGGGTCGGCTGGAATCTGCTCGACATGCCGGTCGTCGAGGATGCCGGAATGCAGCCGCGCCTGCAGGCCGGGTATGCCCGAGCGGAAGAGGTATTTCCCGTGCGAATGGCTTAGCGTCCCGCGCGGCAACAGGGGCGCGTAGTCCCCAAGGACCGCCCGCCGCAGCGCGCCGTAGTCAGACCCCACCATCGCACCGCGAAAAAGGCGGGCGGTGAAGATGTCATCCGGCAGGTCGGGGTCGTGCAGCGCCTCGTAGGGCGGCAGGCGCAGCATCGGTTGATCCGCAGGCACCCGCGCAAGGATCGCGGTCACGGGTTCTGCTGCCAGCAGGAATTCGTCCACGTCGATATTCGCGATCCAGTCCAGCCGGGTGCGGCGCAGGATGCGGTTGATGTTGCGCAACTGCCTGACCTGATGACGGTCGGGCCGGGGTTCGTCGAAAAAGGCCCACCAGTCGGCATCGCAGCAGATCGGCCTTACCCGGTCCAGCGTGGCCAGGGTCTCGAACACCGGGTCGTCGGGATCGTCGAGGCAGATGGTCACGTGCTCCGCGCCCAGCCACAGGTGATGGGCGACGAAGGCCAGCACCTGATCCGAGGGCGCCTTGACCGTGGCGCAGATGCCCCAGGACGGTGCCACGGCTAGAACGCGCCAAGCAGCGCGCGTGTCGGCCAGGCATCGGCGGGCAGGCCAAGGCGCGCCTGTTCGGCCTGCACCGCCCGGCGCGTCATCCGGCCCAGAATGCCGTCGATCCCGCCCACGTCATGGCCGCGCGCGGCGAGGCGGCGCTGAAGCTCCATCATCTCTTCGCCCGAAAGGCCGGGCTCGGGGTTGCCCGCGTCAAAGACCGGTGCCCCCGACAGGCGGGTGGCGAAATAGGCGGCCGTTGTCACATAGACAAGGCTTTGGTTCCATTCGAAAAAGACCTCGAAATTGGGATAGGCGATGAAGGCGGGCCCATTCCGCCCCATCGGCAGCAGGATCGAGGATTGCAGCCCCGGCGTGATCGGCGCGCTCCGCCCCTCGATCCCCATCGCCGCCCAATCCTGCGAGGGCAGCGCCGTCTCGAGCCCGGTCAGCCGCCAGTCGAGCGTCTGCGGCACGACCACCTCCTGCAACCACGGCTCCCCCCGCCGCCAGCCCAGCCCCTGCAGCATCCGCCCGCCCGAGACCAGCGCATCCGCGACTGATCCCTTCAGGTCGATCACCCCGTCGCCGTCGCCATCGGTGCCATAGGCAAGGATGTCTGCGGGCAGCATCTGGACCTGCCCGATCTCGCCCGCCCAGGCGCCGGTGGTGCGGGCCGGGTCCATGCCGCCCCGGGCGTAAAGCTCGATCGCGGCAAGGGCCTGCGGGCGGAACAGCTCGGGCCGGCGACAATCATGTGCCAGGGTGACAAGGGCATTGGCGGTGTTGAAGTCGCCCTGGATCTGGCCGTAGTCCGTCTCGAACGCCCAGAAGGCCAGAAGCACGCCGCGCGGGACGCCGTAATCGACCTCGATCCGGGTGAACAGCGCGTCATGGCGTTGCGACAGTGCCCGGCCGTTGTCGAGGCGACTTTGCGAGATCAGCCGGCGCGAGAAATCGACGAAGTCTCGCTGGAACACGCCTTGCGACCGGTCGGCCCGGATCACCGCCGGGTCCTGCCGGACGGTGGTCAGGAAGCTGTCCACCGTCGCGGGGGGGATGCCGCGGGCCACGGCCTCGGTCTTCAACCCCGCGACGAACTGCCCGAAATCGCCGCCGCAGCCTTGGGCGGCG
>JAFIEN010000279.1 GCA_020832515.1 Rubellimicrobium sp.
CGACGAAATCGCGGCCTTCACATCAACCGTTGCACTTGAAGCTGGAATCTAAGGTCCCGACGCGACTGAGCAAAGGTTGGAACGCCTCGCCACCTTCGGAACACTTCGCCAAGGGCGCACACCCGACGCTGCACCGATCCTCACCCCGCTGGGCAGACTGATCGCTGCATGACGGCAGATCCGGATCCGTGGAGCCTGCCAGGCCTCGGCAGGTGGCTTGACGACTTAGCACGGCGGCTCGACCATGGAGTCGCCGTGCTTCCTTCGGACCCAAGCCGTCCGCCCGGCATCGAGGTAGCGCTACGGGCTCACCTACGGCATTCCCCCGTCGAGTTCCGCGCGGATACTGGCCAGTCACCCGCCGCCGCCGTGGCTGATGCCTTCGGTACCGCACCAACCCTCGAAGCTCTGCTCAATTCAGTACTTGACGAGGAACTCGCTATCATATCGCTCTCGGAAATCGGACTAAATGACGTGGCTGCTTGGTCTGTATTCCTTGATCGTTTTGCGGCTGCCCGTGCTTCGGGACGCGCCGGCCCCGCGTTGCTCGTGACCGACATACCGGCGAATCTGGCTATTCCGATCGAGGCAATGCCTCAGACCTGGCAGAAAGGGCTGCGCCGGGGAGATCTAGTGATCTGGGCAGAAGAGCATCTTCCCGCAACGCGCGAAGGCTTGGCGGGAGAATGGGCCGTAGTGCTCGCGGTGGAACTGTGTGTTTGGCGGCTGGACCTTGCGGCGTCGCTGGTACGGGCTAGTCTCGATGACTTGGCTGATCCAGTAGCCTGGCTTTCGCGCCGCCCCGAGGCACCGATCCTCGGACAACAGATCCCGTGCCCGCTAGCCATTCTCGCCGGTCAGCGAAAGAGCGAAATACAGCAACGCGTCTGGAAAGCACAGTTGACAGCGTTGTTTCCAGAAATCGAAAGTAGGCGACTTGAGATTGTGGCAGCGCATCGAAGCCGGTTAAGGCTCGATGATCACCTGCGCGGCCTCGGTGTGACCTCAATCGAAGAAATTGAGCTGGGTGCGATTCGTTTTCAGTTACGCGGGTCTCTGACCCGACAAGAGGCCAATCGGCTTGAAGTGCTTTTGCTGGCACGCAATGCACTCGCCCACCGCCAACCTGTGCCTCCTGAAGATGCTCAAAAGCTCCTTCGCAACTGAAAGTAACCGGCCGGTTGCTACCGCGGTGCTTGCGCCTTGATACGGGCGACGAGATTGGCGCTATGTACGCAGTCGTCAAAGAACGGCGTCTCCCGCAGCCGACAGCAGCCCCTCGTGCGCTTCACCGAGGCGCAGATCATCGGGATGGTCAAGGAGCAGGATGCCGGGATGGCGACTGCAGGTCCCCTGCACGCGCGAGACCCTTCGACTCGCGATCCGCCCCGACGCTGCCGTCGCCCCGCACGGTCTCAGCCTCGACTTCCGGGTCACCAGCCTCCACCGGTCAGGCTGAAGTCAGGCAACAGCCCGGCCGGCCCCGGACGGACGCCGGCCACACTGGCCCGTCGTCGAGGCCTGTTGCCCGTCTTCGAGCTTCAGGCTTTGCGGTTGAGCGCCATGGAGCAGCGCGACGCCGCCCACGTAATCAGCGCGGTGCGACTGCGTGACGAGCGGCCTGACATCGGCGTGACAGAACGTCCACGCATGGACCGGCGCGAAGGTCAGGGCGTCGAGCAATAGCGGCACAGGCTTCGGAGTGAAGATCGTGGGCACAAGACCTCTCCGGCGGATGACGCGGGACCGGTCGCCCCGCATATCCCGCTCGGACGCCGCACGGGATTTCCGCAAGGCAGGACAGGACCCGATCCACCGGCGCTCCTTGGCAGGCTACACTCGGCCAGAAGCGCAAGTTGCGGACACCATCATCCAAGGGGCCCACACATCTCGCGAAGGCGTCGCCCTGTGTCCGGGCGGAGGCACCGTGTGGCACAGGCCGCGCGCCTGACCGCTCAGGTCAGGCCGGTTGACCAGGTGCCCTGATCGAGCAAGCGCAGGAGCGACGCCTCATAGGCCCGGTCGACAAAGCCGGGCAGGTAACGCGCGCCCGGGGGCAGGGCCGCACCGCTGCTTCCGTCAAGTGCGGAGGTGTCCGTCGGCTGTGCGCTTCATCCCGGTATCCATGGCGACTTCTCAGGCCGCAGAAACAGGGACGTGCAGGGACATCGGTGTCTGGTTCCTGACGGCGCCAGAAGTGGCAGCCAACACCAGCTTCTCGATCTGACCGGTCAATTTCCGCAGAAGCCCGAGCCCGCCGCTCTGCCCCCGATGCAACGTCAAGCGCGCCCGATACCGACATTGACACTGACACTGACACCGCACGGCGCGTGCGCAGCGCGACGTCCCCCCGTTCTGCGGAAATCACCCCGAAGGACCGATCCGTCCATGCCCGGCCATGATGGCCGACCGCAGCACAAAAGGACGACGCGATGCCCGAGATGATCCCGATGAGCCGCCACGCCGAGGCCCGCAGCCGCCAGCGCGGCATCACCCTCGACGCAATCGAGGTGATCCTCGACTTCGGACGAGAGGAACAGAGCTTCGACAACCGCCAGGTCGTCTACATGGACAAGCAAGCACGGCGTCGTGCCCGCGAGGCTCTCGGCCGCACCGCCTATGCCCAGATCGAGGCGCGCCTCGATGCCGTCATCGTCATCGGTAACTGGGGAGGCGTCATCACCTGCATGCATCGCAAGGGCAGGATCTACCGCATCACATGAGAGCAATCCCAAGCCAAACGAACGCCACATGCCGCCAGGCCAATTGAAACGCACTGAACTCGGAGAAAAATACGCGCCAAAAAAGCGCAGACCGCCCGCCGCAGGGCGACCTGTCCTTCAAGAAGGAGCCCCCATCTTGCTGACCTAGCCCAGCCTGGTCATGCCAGCCAGCGGACATCTGCCGGGGCAGTGCGGGCCGGAACGCGATCCGTCCGAGAGACGGGCCGCACGCCAAGCCATGCAGCAAAGCTGCACCCGCTGTCGAACGTATCGAGATCCGGTGCGAACGCAGCCACGGCGCCGGCGGTGGATCGTTAGCCGGGCCGTGGGAAAGCCCGTGTCTGTCACCGCGCCTCCGACGCGCCGGATCTATCCGGCAGTCGTTTCCGCGCATCCCAGGAAGCCCCAAAGCAAAGAAGCTGCAATTCGAGGCCGGACATATGACAGCACCGACGTTCCCCGCCACCACCTGTGAAGCGCCTCGACCCGCACGGGCAAATGGACATGATGAACGTAACCTGGTTCGGACGACGACTGAATGAGCCAACATCTGGGAACCGTGCCACATTATGAACACAAGTTTGCAATATGATCGAGGCTGATCAAGCTTTCTCGGTTGAGGCATCCCTGGATAAGGTTCGACGACTCAAGTCATTGATGGCGATCTTTCGGTTTGAGCACTTGCCTCAGGTTGAGTGGGTGCAATACGCTCCATGGCAATGACAGAGATACGCCGCACAAACATCGACACGGTCCTGGATGGTGCACGGCGCAAGCTTCTGGATACGGGGACCCGCAACCGATTGGTGCACGTCAACCGTGCCAACGCGCGCGCGAATTGCCTGAACGTCATCAATGAGCGGGCCGACGCGGTCTTTGGTATCTTGCGCAGCAAAGGTCGCCGGATGCGCTTCAAAGCCATGGGGCGCGAAAGTTCGGTCGATGGGCAGGGTATGCTTCTTGCCTTGCCGGATCCCGAACTGCCTGCAGACTCCGACCGCCTGACAGACTCGATCTTGGAAACCCCGCTTGGACCGGAGGCCTTGGCGCGCCGCCTCCTTCGCCTCGCGGGAGACGCCCGCACGGCCGAGGAAGAACAGGGGATCAACATCCTCTATCTGGCCATCGGGTTCCTGCGCTGGCGAGAAGGCCCGTCGTCTCAGATCTTCCGGGACTCTCCTTTGGTACTGCTTCCCGTGCGCCTTGTGCGCAACGAGCGAACATCTGCATTCGAAATCGTCGCACGTGATGACGACATCTCGACTAATCTGCCGCTGCAGGAACGTCTGCGGCAGGATTTCGGTGTGATTCTGCCCGACATTGAGGAAATGGAAACCTGGACGCCTTCGGCCTATTTTGCCGAAGTGACCCGCGCGGTTTCCGCCCAGTCTGGCTGGGTCGTGGATGCCGATGGCATGCAGATCGGGTTCTTTTCCTTCGCCAAGCTGTTGATGCATCGCGATCTTGATCCAGGGACCTGGCCCGAGGGCGCCTTTGCTGAAAACGAATTGCTCAGGGGCCTTCTTGCCGAAGGGTTCGAGCCCGACCAGCCGCTCTTTGGCCCTGAGGTCAGGTTGGACGATGTCCTTGACCCGGCCCAAATCATCCAGGTGATCGATGCCGATGCCTCGCAGACCAAGGTCATTGAGGAGGTGCGTGGTGGGGCAAGCCTTGTCGTCCAAGGCCCCCCCGGCACCGGGAAGTCACAGACTATCACCAACCTGATCGCTGCGGCCGCTCATGACGGCAAGACCGTCTTGTTCGTCGCCGAAAAGATGGCTGCCCTGACGGTGGTGCACGACCGGTTGGTGCGTGCGGGGCTGCGGGATATCTGCCTGGAACTGCATTCGCGGTCGGCCAACAAGAAAGCGCTGGCGCAGGAACTCGGGCGCACGCTCATGGCCAGTACAAGCCCGCTGCCCGTGCCGTCGGATCCAACCCGGCTTCGTGCCACGCGCGACCAGCTGAATCGGATCACGGCGCTTCTGCACGACCCACTGACGCCGACGGCAGACACCCCTTTCGAGGCGATTTCAGAAATCGTGAACTTCATTGGCAAGGGCGCACCCCCGCCCTCGATCGCTCTCGACGGGCTTGCCGGTATGGACCGTGCCGCCCGCGATCGGGCGCAGGGTTCCATCGCCCGGTTTGTCGAGGCTCTGGAACTGGCCGGCGCCCCCGAAGATCATCCTTTTCGTGGAGCGACCGTCCTTGACTTGCAACCCACCGACATCGGCCGGCTGGAGGTCGAGTTGGGCGCTGCCATCGCCAGGATCGACACAGTTCTTGCACAAGCGGCAAAAGTCGCGTCGGTGCTTGAGTTGCCCCCGCCGGAAAGCATGGCAGGGATTTCGGGACTGACGGCGGCCCTTGAGGCCTTGGCCGAACGGCCTCAGGGGGCCGGGCCCTTGATCCACGTGCTTTTTGAACATGCCGGACAGCCCCGGTTGCTCGAAGGCCTGTCCATCGGGGCCGCGTGGGCCAAGGCGCATGCTGCGGCGCAGGACCGTTTTGCAGCACCGGCCTGGACGGCTGATGTCACCGGGTTGCGGCCGGCATTGGTGCGGGGGCAGGCGTCGATCCTGTCGCGGATTTTCGGCGGCTATCGGCGGGCGTCAATGGAACTGGCAAGCCTGCTGGCTGTGCCCCTGCCTGCCACCCCCGCTGAGCGGCTGCAGGCGCTTGACGAATTGTCTCGGGTACAAGCGTTGCGACGCCAACTTGCAGACGAAGAAGGATGGTTGCAGG
>JAFIEN010000280.1 GCA_020832515.1 Rubellimicrobium sp.
GGGCAGGCGGGCCTTGTCTCTGGCGTGGCGCGGGCGATCATGGCAAGCAGGGGTGGCGCGTTTCCCGGGGGGCTGATCCATGACATTCGGCAAGGGCTGCCATCTGCATCTGATCGACGGATCGGCCTATATCTTTCGTGCCTATCACGCGCTGCCGCCGCTGACGCGCAAGTCCGACGGCTTGCCGGTGGGGGCGGTGAGCGGCTTCGTCAACATCCTGTGGAACGAACTGACGCGCGATGGGGGCGGCGAGGGGCCGACCCATATCGCGGTGATCTTCGATCATTCTTCCAAGACCTTCCGCAACGAGATCTATCCCGCCTACAAGGCCAACCGCCCCGAGCCGCCCGAGGATCTGCGCCCGCAGTTCCCGCTGACGCGGGAGGCGACGCGCGCCTTCAACGTGGCCTGTATCGAGATCGAGCATTACGAGGCCGACGACATCATCGCCACGCTTTCGCGGCAGGCCACCGAGGCGGGGGGGCGGGTGACGATCGTGTCCTCGGACAAGGACCTGATGCAGCTTGTGGGCCCGGCCGTGGTGATGCGCGATCCGATGAAGGACCGGGTGATCGACCGCGACGGTGTGTTCGAGAAGTTCGGGGTCGGCCCCGAGCGCGTGGTCGATGTGCAGGCGCTGGCCGGGGATTCGGTCGACAATGTGCCGGGCGCACCGGGGATCGGGCTCAAGACGGCGGCGCAGCTCATTCAGGAATACGGCGATCTGGACACGTTGCTGGCGCGGGCGGACGAGATCAAGCAGCCCAGGCGGCGCGAGGTCCTGACCACGATGGCCGAGCAGATCCTGATCTCGCGCCGGCTGGTGCAGCTGGATGCCGCGACACCGCTTGATTTCACGCTGGACGATCTGGAACTGCGCGACCCCGATCCCGAGGCGCTGATGGGGTTCCTTGCGAAGATGGAGTTCCGCACCGTCACCAAGCGGATCGCCACGAAGCTGGGGATCGAGCAGCCCACGATCCCGGACGAGGCCCCCGGCGGGGCCGCACCCGCGGCCGAGGCGGCGGCGCCAGAGGCGGTGGCCTTCGACCATGCAAGCTATGAGGCGGTGCGCGATGCGTCCGCCCTTGGCGCTTGGATCGAGGCGATCCGCGAGCAGGGTTACGTCGCCGTCGATACCGAGACCACCAGCCTTGACGAGATGCAGGCCGAACTTGTCGGCATATCGCTGGCCACCCAGCCGGGGCGGGCCTGCTATATCCCCCTTGGCCACAAGGCGGGGGGGGACAGCGATCTCTTCGGCTCGGTCACGCTGGCCGAGGGGCAGATGGGGCTGGATGAGGCGCTCGATCTGCTGCGTCCGGTGCTTGAGGATCCCGCGATCCTCAAGATCGGGCAGAACATGAAGTACGACGCCAAGATCCTTGCCCGCTACGGGGTGGCGGTCGCGCCCATCGACGACACGATGCTCATGTCCTATGCGATGCATGCGGGGGAACATTCGCACGGGATGGACGAACTTTCCGACCGTTACCTTGGCCATATCCCCATCCCGATCAAATCGCTGCTGGGGTCTGGCAAATCCGCGATCACCTTCGACCGGGTTCCGCTGGACGAGGCCGTGAAATACGCGGCCGAAGACGCCGACATCACCCTGCGCCTCTGGCAGGCCTTCAAGCCGCAACTGCACCGGGCGCGCGTGACGACCGTCTACGAGACGCTGGAACGCCCGCTGGTGCCGGTGCTTGCCCGGATGGAGATGGCGGGGATCAAGGTCGACCGCGATACGCTGTCGCGCATGTCGAACGCCTTCGCGCAGAAGATGGCGGGGCTCGAGGCCGAGATACAGGAGATGGCGGGCCGTCCCTTCAACGTGGGCAGCCCCAAGCAACTGGGCGAGATCCTGTTCGACGAAATGGGCCTTCCCGGTGGCGTGAAGGGCAAGACCGGGGCCTATGGCACCGGGGCCGATGTGCTCGAGGATCTGGCGACGGAACATGCGCTGCCGGGGCGGGTGCTGGACTGGCGGCAACTGGCCAAGCTGAAATCGACCTATACCGATGCGCTGCAGGACCATATCAACCCGGAAACGGGGCGGGTTCACACCTCCTATTCCATCGCGGGGGCGAATACCGGGCGGCTGGCCTCGACCGATCCGAACCTGCAGAACATTCCCGTCCGCACCGAGGAAGGCCGCCGCATCCGCGAGGCATTCGTCGCCGAAGCCGGCAAGGTGCTGGTCAGCCTCGACTATTCCCAGATCGAACTGCGCATCCTGGCCCATGTCGCGGGGATCGAGGCCTTGAAGACCGCCTTCCGCGAGGGGCTGGACATCCACGCCATGACCGCGTCCGAGATGTTCAACGTACCGCTTGACCAGATGACCGGCGAGATCCGCAGGCAGGCCAAGGCGATCAACTTCGGGGTGATCTACGGCATCTCGGGCTTTGGCCTTGCGCGCAACCTGCGCATCCCGCGCGATCAGGCGCAGGGCTTCATCGACCGCTATTTCGAGCGTTTCCCCGGCATCCGCGCCTATATGGACGACACGATCGCCTTCGCGAAGGCCAACGGCCATGTGCAGACGCTGTGCGGGCGCAAGATCCACACGCCCGGGATCAATGCCAAGGGGCCGCAGGCGGGTTTCGCCCGCCGCGCAGCGATCAATGCGCCGATCCAGGGGACGGCGGCGGATGTGATCCGGCGCGCGATGATCCGCATGGACGGCGCGATTGCGGACCTGCCCGCGAAGATGCTTTTGCAGGTGCATGACGAATTGCTGTTCGAGGTCGAGGAAGACGCCGCCGAGACCCTGATCGACCGTGCCCGCGAGGTGATGGAGGGCGCGGCCCATCCGGCGGTGCATCTGGACGTTCATCTGGCGGTGGATGGCGGCAAGGGGGCGAACTGGGCCGAGGCGCATTGAGGGGCCGGATGCAAACGAAGCGAAGGCAAGGCCCACGCGCGCCCACCCCCGAACCGCTCGTCATGGCCCCCGCCCTCGTCTGCAGCGCGCCGTGGCGCGCCAAGGGGAAACGTCCATGACGGACAGCGCGGACCAATCCCCCGTCACCCGTCTGATCCACCAGCACCGCGCCGCCTTCGCCGAGGGCCGCTTCGCCGAGGCGCAGGCCCATGCCGCCGCATGGACCGCCCTTGCCCGTGACCGCCTGACCATCCGCGACCGGCGCAGTGGCCCGGTTGCCTTGTCGCTGATCGTGCTCAGCCATCGCGCCTCGGACCAGACGCTTTGCATGCTGGACTGGCTGGGCCACCTCACCCTCGAGGTCCCGCACGAGGTCATCGTCCTCATCAACGGTGATGAGCGACTGCGCCACGCCCCCCTGCCCGAACAGTTCACCGTGCTGGCCAGCCCCGACAACCTCGGTGCCTCCGCAGGCCGCAACCTCGCCGCCGATCTGGCGAAGGGCGACTACCTCGTCTTCATCGACGACGACGGCGAAACGACTGCAGCAGCCCTCATGTCGCTTTACCGCACCGCTTGCGCACATGCCGCCATCGGCGTGCGCGGCTGTGCCCGCCCGCGCAGCCCCGGCAGCCCCACGCCTGCGCATTACGATCTGGGCCCCGTGCATGGCCCCGCCATCATGGAGTTCGAGGGCCTGTCCCTTTGGCAGACCGCCGCCTATCGCAGGGCAGGGGGCTTCGATCCCCTGCTTCTCGGCTTCGAAGGACCCGAGCTTTGCCTGCGGCTGGCCCGCTGGCATGGTCCGCAGGCCTTCATCTACGATCCCGGCGCGGTGATGATCCACGATTACGCGGCAAGCGGGGAAGCGGCCGAGGCAAAGGTCGCGCGTTACGCCGCCAATGCCGATTACCTGCGCTGGAAGGGCGTCGCGCCGCCCCGCCTCGCCCTGAGAAGGGGCGGGATGACGGGCTGGCAGCGCGCGATCCTGACGTCGTGCCTGCAGGCCGAACGCGAATTCACCGCGCTGAAGGGCAGCACCCCGCGCGTCTCGGTCATTACGACGGCGCGCAATGCCGCCGCCTTCGTCGCCGATTACACCGAGGGGCTGAAACGCCAGACCCATCGGGATTTCGAACTGGTCTTCGTCGATGACGGTTCGGACGACGGCACCGCCGAGGCCGTCGCCCGGGCCTGGCAGGACGATGACCGACTGGTGCTCGTCGCCGGAACGGGCGCGGGTCGTTCGGCCGCGCTGAACACCGCGCTGGCCCGTGCGACGGGCGATGTCTGCGTGATCGCCGATGCCGACGACATCGCCCTGCCGCGCCGGATCGAATGGTCCCTGGCCCGCCTGATGGAGGGGCGGGACTGCGTCGCAGGCCACATGTTCACCGACGAGGCGGCGATCCGCGGCACCCAGCCGCTCGAGGATCGTGCCGTCCCGATCCGCCTGCGCGCCTATGCCGGGATGCCCGCCCCATTTACCGGCTTCGCCTTCCGCCGCGACCGCTTTCCCCTGCCCTTCGACGAAGGCCTTGCCGCCGGCGTGGATTGCGACTGGCTCTTGCGCCACCTTGCCGCCGATCCGACGATCACGGGCGACCTCATGCCCTTCATGTGCAGCTGGTACCGCCTGCATCCGGGCCAGATCACCACCAACCAGCGCGACCTGCAGCGTGAGGTCAGCCTGCGCGCGGTCGAGGCCCTGCACCGCGCCGTGATCCCCTTCGACCCGGATCGCGACCGACCGACCCTCGCCACGCTTCTGGGGTGGCAGCCCCCCGCCGGCGCCGAGGGGATCGAGGCGCTGCACGACTATGTCCAGCGCTTCCGTGGCTTTCCCGGTGCCGAGGACATCCGCGCCCATCTCACCTGCACGGTCGAGGCGGTGGAGCGCACCCGGCTTGCCATCGAGGCCGAGGTGCTTCGCGGAAAACTCCGCCGCGTGACACGGCCGACACGTGCAGCCACGCCCACCGACACGCACCCGGACACGCACCCGGACATGGGCCAGCTGGCCCGGATCGAGGATGACTGGCTGACCGCCCTGGGCGACCCGCGCAGCCTGCGCCACCGCCTGTCACGCAGATCCCCACCCCAGATCCCCGCCCATTTCGACGAGGTCGCCTATCTGGCCGACAATCCCGATGTGGCCGCCGGGGTCCGGGCCGGTCAGTTCACCTCCGGCTTCCACCATTTCGTCCTGCACGGCCGCGCGGAAGGCCGCGCCCGCCCGCTTCGGCGCACCTGACACAGGGAAGGCCGCGCCACCCGGCCAGCCCGGCCCGCAGCCGACATCGCGCGACAGCACGACCCCGATCCGGGGCCTGCAGCTGTGCTGCGGGCGACACAGGACCCGCCGGATCACAGGACAGCCTATGCTCCGGCCGCAGCTTCGCCACCGCCGCGACGGAAAGGGCGACAGCAACACCACCCGCCCGCGCACATTCGCTCGGCCAGAAATACTCCGGGGGGGGCGGCAAGGCCGCGGGGGGCCCCCCCCCCCACCTACCCCAGCAAAAAGACAGGTCCCCCGAAGACACCCCCCGCCCCCCCCCGCAGTGTTTAACCAACCACCA
>JAFIEN010000281.1 GCA_020832515.1 Rubellimicrobium sp.
CGCCACATCCTCGCCCAGGACCTGGGCCAGGGCCGCACCGCCGACAGCACCGGTCGCGGTGCGTTCGATCGGGGTTTCGCCGCAGGCCGAAAGGGCCGCGAGGCCCACGACCAGCGCCGTGATCTTGAAAGTTTTCGCCATTGTCTTGCTCCTGATGTCATGGCCCCAGATACTGCGAACCCTGCCATTTTGCGGCCGTACACGCAAGGCGGGGTTTCCTGACCCATCTTCCGACACCGCAAACGGTGCCTGCCACCGGGCGCGGCGCGAAGGCGCAAGGGATCAGGGGCCGAGCCGGCGCCGCAGGGGTGGGCGGATCCGCCATTAGGGGGCATGGAAGGATCGCGCCGACGGCTGCACCGGCCCGCGCCCTGTCGCGGCCTGGTTTGACGAGAACCAGGCCGCTTCACAGGGGAAGTGTTTCGGATGTAACAACCATGGGATGAACTTATCTTGTCATGCTCAACCCACGCCAGTATTGCCCCGAGCGCCGCGAAAGGCAAGTCCCTTGTGTCCGTCAGAGCGGCGTCCTGATGACAGGTCGCGCGGTTCCGCCTGGATCGCGGCCGATCGGACGCCGCGCCTGCCAGGGACGCGGCTGCGAGACCGGCGGCAGGCGTCACTCGAACAGCTCCGGAAAACTCGCGCGGGCGCAGGCCGGATCGATCCGCAACAGGGCATCATAGCTTTGCGGATCAAAGGGATCTTCGGCCGGCACCACCTCGCGGCCGAAAAGCCAGGAAAGGCGGCCCGCGTCGAGATTGCCCCGCACGAAGGGCGCCTCGCCGAAATGATCCCAGAGCGCGGCCATGAAGGCCGCATCGGCGGCGCGGTCCGCGGGACGGCGATCGCGGAAACGTTCGCGCACGATCAGCCGGGTCGCGCCGTCCTTGGCGGCGCGGCGGATGATGAATTGGTGGTCGGTGCCCGCCAACCGACCGGGAAAGCCGCGGTGCTTTTCCATCAGAACTCATCCCAGAGGCAGCGGCCGCCTTGCCGTTCGAACCCGTCGATGAACTGGATGGCGTCGGGGTCCATCTCGCCGAAGGGGACGGGCCGGTCGGCCAACGTCACGATGATGCGGGGGGCATCCCAGTCGTTGGCCTCAAGTGCCGCGATCCCCACCGCCTCGCACAGCCAGACGAAATCGGCGGCCACCTCGGGATAGGTGACCCCGCCATCTTCCAGCGCAGGCGCGAGATAGCGGAACCGCGCGATCCCGGCCTCGGGCTCGAGCACGACATCGAACAGCGTCACTTCCAGGCCCGAGGGCGTCCGGAAGGTCTCGGCAGCAGACGGGCCGCCCGGCGCGACGCCTGCCGCAACCAGCGCCCCGCACACTGCCCAAAGCCGCCGCCTCATGACCAGATCACCGCAAGCGCCGCGCCAAGCCCGCTGATCCCGCCGATCCAGTAGGCCGGCGAATAATGCCAGCGCGACATGCGAATAATTCGAACAAGCCCGTCTTCGGTATGCCCCTCTTGCAACTGGAAGGCACGGATCAGGCCCCGCCCGATCAGTTCCGGACCGCCGCCCTCGATCCGCGCGGCGGCCAGCCAGTATGTGGCATAGTTCACGATATAGACCTGCCAGATGCAGCAATAGACGAAAGCCAGCATCGAGACGGTCGCCATGAGCCGCACAAGGTCGTTGCCGGCCGAGATCGTGCCGAGCTGCGTCATCAGCAGGGCCAGCGGCGCCCCGGCGGCCGCCAAGGCCAGACGCTCGCTCTCGAGCAGGCGATCGGCGGCGAAGGCGCGCGCATCGGGATGCCCCGCAGGCGTCACAGCGGGATGTTGTCGTGCTTCTTCCATGGCGTGCTCAGTTTCTTGTCTCGGAGCGCGGCGAATGCGCGGGTGACGCGCTTGCGGGTCGCATGGGGCATGATCACCTCGTCGATGAAGCCGCGTTCGGCAGCGACGAAGGGATTGGCGAAGCGCTCTTCGTAGTCGCGGGTATGGGCGGCAATGCGTTCGGCATCGTTCAGTTCGGCGCGGTGCAGGATCTCGACCGCGCCCTTGGCGCCCATGACGGCAACCTCGGAGGTTGGCCAGGCATAGTTGACATCGCCCCGCAGATGTTTCGACGACATGACCACATAGGCCCCGCCATAAGCCTTACGGGTGATCACGGTCACCTTGGGCACCGTCGCCTCGCCATAGGCGAACAGCAGCTTGGCCCCGTGCTTGATGATGCCGCCATATTCCTGCACCGTCCCCGGCATGAAGC
Source organism: Rubellimicrobium sp. (assembly GCA_020832515.1). Lineage (GTDB taxonomy): Bacteria > Pseudomonadota > Alphaproteobacteria > Rhodobacterales > Rhodobacteraceae > JAFIEN01. The sequence continues at coordinate 2,230 of JAFIEN010000281.1, forward strand.
CCGGCACATCGACCAGCGTCAGGATCGGAATGTCGAAGGCATCGCAGAAGCGCACGAAGCGCGCAGCCTTGCGGCTGGCGTCGATATCGAGGCAACCTGCCAGCACCATCGGCTGATTGGCCACGACCCCGACGGCCGAGCCTTCCAGTCGGATGAAACCGGTCAGGATGTTGCGGGCGAATTCGGCCTGTATCTCGAAGAAGTCGCCCTCATCGGCGATCTTCAGGATCAGCTCGCGCATGTCGTAAGGCATGTTGGGGTTGTCGGGGACCAGCGTATCTAGGCTGGGTTCGATCCGCGACACATCGTCGAAAAAGGGGCGTACCGGCGGTTTTTCGCGGTTCGACCGAGGCAGGAAGTCGATCAGGCGGCGGACCTCGGCCAGGGCCTCGACATCGTTCTCGAAGGCGCAATCGGCGACCGAGCTTCTGCGGGTATGGGTCGATGCGCCACCCAGCTCCTCGGCAGTGACGACCTCGTTGGTGACTGTGCGGACCACGTCGGGGCCGGTCACGAACATGTAGGACGTGTCCTTCACCATGAAGATGAAGTCGGTCATGGCGGGGGAATAGACGGCGCCACCGGCACATGGGCCCATGATCAGGCTGATCTGGGGCACCACGCCCGAGGCCGTGATGTTGCGGTGGAAAATCTCGCCATAGGCAGCAAGACTGTCGACGCCCTCCTGGATCCGGGCACCGCCGGAATCGTTCACGCCGATGATCGGAGCGCCGTTCTGCAGGGCCATGTCCATGATCTTGCAGATCTTGGCGCCGTGGGTTTCCGAGACCGATCCACCCATCACGGTGAAATCCTGGCTGAAGACATAGACCAGCCGCCCGTTCACCGTGCCCCAGCCGGTCACCACGCCGTCGCCTGCAGGGCGTTGCGCCTGCATGCCGAATTCGGTGCAGCGATGCGCGACGAAAGTGTCGTATTCCTCGAAACTGTCCTCGTCGAGCAGAAGTTCGATCCGCTCGCGGGCGGTCAGCTTGCCCTTCGCGTGCTGAGCGGCCACCCGCGCCTCGCCGCCGCCCTGGCGGGCGATCTCGCGGCGCCTGGCCAACTGGTCGAGAATGTCCTTCACGCGTTCCCTCCGCACATTTGCAGGCCGATGTTAATCTGACCGCTCGACGGACAGAAGCGGGATTGGGCAAATTTGCAAATTTATTCTGTGGCGGAATCCCAAATTTGCAAAATTTGGGTCCCAGCCCGCTGGCGTCTCACGGGCCCCGCCGTCTCCACGCCGCCTGCGTCGCGCGGTTCGTGTCCGCACAGCCCCACCCGCGCCCGTGTCGCTGGACAGGCCCGGCCGGCGCGCGTAGGTCAGTCGGCATGACCACCCTGCCCGAGGTCCGCTTTCTGGACCGCACCACACCCCCGCATGTCTCCACGCTGATCCTGCTGGCCGGGATCTCGGCGCTCAACATGTCGATCTTCCTGCCCTCGCTGAACAACATGGCCCTCTGGTTCGGCACGGATTACGCCGTGATGCAGTTCGCGCTGTCGGGCTATCTGGCGGCGACGGCGGTGCTTCAGGTGCTGATCGGGCCGATCTCGGACAAGTTCGGGCGCAGGCCCGTGGTCATCGCCTCGCTGGCCATCTTCGTGGCGGCCACCCTTGGTGCGATGCTGGCGCCGACGGTGGGGGTGTTTCTCTTCTTCAGGATGCTCCAGGCGGCGGTCGCCAGCGGGATCGTGCTGAGCCGCGCCATCGTGCGCGACATGGTCCCGCAAGAGCAGGCGGCCTCGATGATCGGCTATGTCACCATGGGCATGGCACTGATCCCGATGGTCGGCCCGATGATCGGCGGCGCGCTGGACGAGGCCTTCGACTGGCGGGCGAGCTTCGCCTTCCTGGCGCTGGCAGGCACCGGCATTCTGGCGCTGGCCATCGCCGATCAGGGCGAGACGATCCGCGGCAAGGGCCTGAGCTTTCGCGAGCAGGTGCGGGGCTATCCCGAGCTCTTTGCCTCGCCGCGCTTCTGGGGCTATACGGCCTGCGCCGCCTTCGGCTCGGGCGCGTTCTTTGCGCTTCTGGGCGGGGCCTCCTTCGTCGCGGGCGAGGTGTTCCGGCTGACCCCGTTCTGGACGGGCGTCGCGCTGGGATCGCCCGCCATCGGCTATGCGCTGGGCAATTTCCTGTCGGGCCGGTTTTCGGTGCGGATGGGGGTGAACCGGATGGCGCTGACCGGCACTCTGGTCGCCTCGACGGGGATGGGCCTGTCGCTGCTGCTGACACTGGCGGGATACGCGCATCCGCTGCTGTTCTTCGGGCTCTGCACCACGCTTGGGCTGGGCAACGGAATCATGCTGCCCAGCGCCACCGCGGGGCTTCTGTCTGTGCGGCCGGCACTTGCCGGCACCGCAAGCGGGCTGGGGGGCGCGATCATGATCGGCGGGGGGGCGGCACTGGCGGCGCTGGCGGGATCGTTGCTCACGGTCGAGACGGGCACCTTGCCGCTGCAGGCGATCATGTTCGCGACACAGGCGCTGGCGGCGCTCTCGATCCTCTTCGTGATGTGGCGGGTGCGGGTCGTCGGGGCTTGATTTGCGGGCTTTGCAGCCGCTAGGCAGAAATTGCAAATTTCTGCCCGCGGAAATTTGCAATTTCCGCCCGGGAGCGCACAGATGGCCGTTCACAAACTCTATGCCGGGGCCAAGCTGCGCGACCTGCGCGCACGCATCGGCCTGACACAGCGCATCTTCGCCGAAAAGCTGGGCGTCTCGCTGCCCTATCTCAACCAGATGGAGAACAACAACCGCCCCGTGAGCACGACCGTGGTGGTGGCACTTGCCCAGGAGTTCGGCTTCGACGTGACCGAACTGCATTCGGGCGACGAGGCCCGCCTTCTGGGCGACATGCGCGAGGCCCTGGCCGATCCCGTCTTCACGGGCGCCTCTCCCTCGCAGGCCGACCTGCGGCTGGCCGCCTCGAACGCCCCGGCCCTTGCGCATGCCTTCCTGGCCCTTCACGCCGCCTATCGCCAGACACACGAGCGTCTTGCCTCGCTCGACGAGGCACTCGGGCGCGAGGATGCCCGTCTGCGCCCCAGCCCCTGGGAAGAGGTGCGCGACTTCTTCCACTATTGCGACAACTACATCGACGCGGTCGACCGCGCCGCCGAGCATTTCGCCCGCGAGGCCGCCGCGCGCGCCCACCCCCCCACCCCCGGCCCGCCCGCCCCCCCGACGGAGCAAA
>JAFIEN010000282.1 GCA_020832515.1 Rubellimicrobium sp.
CCCCCCCCCCCCCCCCCCCCCCCCCCCCCCCCCCCCCCCCCCCCCCCCCCTTCACCAGTCGAAGGCCGCGACGGTCACCCGGCGTCCGAGCGACAGGGCATCGGCCACATGCACCATCGGCGCCAGATCCACCTCGGATGCACCCGACCGCACCAGCTCGGCCATGCGGGCGTAAAGCGCGGGATATTCGCCCTCGATACCGCTTGAGCCTGCCACCTCGACCCCGTCGATCCACAGCTGGTTGCCGCCATGGCGCAGTGCGATGGGGCCGGCGTCAGTCTCGAGGTCGATGTCCCAGGTCTGCGGCCCCTCCTGCCGCCAGTCGAACTCGGCGCTGACGTTGCCGCTGAAGGTCAACGTGGCGGCGATGGGCGTGTCGCGGTTGGCGGGGTATTCAAGGATTGCGGCCGTCAGATGCACGGGCCGGGGCAGGATCCCGGTCAGGACCGACAGCGCGTTGATGCCGGGATCGAAGACCCCCATGCCGCCGGGCTCGAAGACCCAGTCCTGGCCGGGGTGCCATTTGCGCACATCCTCGCGCCAGGTGACATGGGCGCGGGTGACGGCCTTGTCGGTCAGCCAGTCCCGCGCGGCGGCAACGGCCCGCGCCATGCGGCTGTGCCAGGTCGCATAAAGCGAAACACCCTTCGCCTCGGCCAGATGCGTCAGGGCATGAACTTCTGCCAGGGTCTGGCCGGGGGGCTTCTCGAGCATCACATGCATCCCGGCCATCAGCGCCTCTTCCGCATAGGGGTAGCGCGGCTGGGGCGGCATGCAGAGCGAGATCGTGTCCACATCGGGATGCGCCGCGCGCATCTCGCTGATGGTGGCATAGGCCGGCACGCCCTCGACCCGGCCCGAGCGGCTGACGGTCGCCGCCAGTTCCCAATCGGGTGAGGCGGCAAGGCTGGGCACATGCTGGTCGCGGGCGATCTTGCCGATGCCGGCAAGCGCGATCTTGCGTCTGGTCACGGTGAAATCCTTTTCATCTTGGTGGCCTGGCATCCGGCAAGCCGGCCGAGACGCCCTTCCGTCGTTATCGGTGACATGCCGGCAGCGAGGACGCACCCGACGCGTCCGCAGGTGATGCCCTCAGGTTTCCACGCTGCCATCAGGGCTGCAAGCGCCTTGACGCCCGCCGGCCGATCGATCCGGACAGGCTTGCGCATCGCTGGTCGCGAGGGGCTTTGTTGCGGCCGGGGGACACGAATTTTTTCCGAAAATTCGTGGGTCCGGATTTTCAGGGAAAATCCGGGGGGGCGCTGCCCCCCGTCCGCTGGCGCGGACTCCCCCCGGGATATTTGGAAACAAAAGAAGGCCTCAAAGGGGCCTGACACTCGCAACCCCGCTGTCGGGCGCGATGGCGAGCGGGTTCTTCAAGGGCAGACCGAACGGCGGGGCCTCGATTTCGAAGACATCGCCGGCCTCGGGACGGATCCCGTCGGCGAAGGACAGGGTCGCTGTGCCGAACATGTGGATATGCAGGTCGCCCGGATGGCGGAAGACCGGATACTTGAAATGGTGGTGTTCGAGATTGGCGAAGCTGTGGCTCATGTTCGCCCCGCCCGAGAGGAAGGGTTTTTCCCAGATCACCTCATCCCCGCGCCGGATGCGGCTGGTGCCACGGATGTCGGCCGGCGGCTCTCCCACGAGGATCTCCGGCCCGAAAGAAGCGGGGCGAAGCTTGGAATGGGCGAGGAAGAGGTAGTTGATCCGTTCCGTCACATGGTCGGAAAACTCGTTGGCCAGGGTCCATCCGACCCGGAAGGGCGTGCCGTCGGGCCCGATGAGGTAGATGCCCGCGACCTCGGGCTCCTCGCCGCCGTCAAGGGCGAAGGCGGGGCTGACGAGGGCCGCGCCGGGGGCCACCGCGTTCAGGCCATTGCCCTTGTAGAACCATTCCGGCTGGACCCCCGGCAGGTTGGCCGGCTTGCCGTTCTCGAGCCCCATGCGGAACATCTTCATCGAATCGCTGGCATCCTGCGCCTGCGCATTGCTGTGCATCGCATCGCGCGTCGCGGCCGAGCCGAGATGGGTCAGCCCCGTTCCCGTCAGGTGCAGATGCACCGGATCGGGATGGGTGATCGGCAGGGCGAGGCGGCCTTCGTCGGCAAGCGCGGCCAGATCGACCGACTCGCCCAGGCCATGCGCGGCGATGGTCTCGGACAGGCTGCGCCCGGTGTCGATCGCCTCCATCGCGAGGTCATAGGTGCTGGCCGCACCCCTGACGATGGCCGCCTGTTCGCCATCGCGGGCAACCACTGCAAGGCCCTCTGGCCGATTGATCTGTGACAGATGCATGGACGTCCTCCCTTTTCGGGGCAGAGATCACTCCGGCTGGCCGGAAAGTTCAACCCGAATGCGGCGTGCCGGGTCCGGCGGGGTCTTCGAGGCGGCGCAGGATCGGGCAATCGGGCCGCTGATCGCCCGCGCAGGCGCGGACCAGATCGGACAGCGTGTCGCGCATGGCCGACAGTTCGGCGATCTTGGCCTCGATCCGCGTCAGATGCCCCTTGGCGATGGCGCGGACATCGGCGCTGGCGCGATCCTGATCTTCCCAGAGGGCAAGCAGGTCGCGGCACTCCTCGATCGAGAAGCCAAGGCCCCGCGCCCGGCCCAGAAACACCAGCTTGTGCACGTCGCTCTCGCGGAAGCGACGATAGCCGTTCGCCCCGCGCAGGGGCCGGATCAGGCCGATCTCCTCGTAATAGCGGATGGTCTTGGCCGGCAGGCCGGTGCGGTCAGCCACCTCGCCGATGTTCACTGTCCCGCCCCCAGCGCCGATGGAATGCGTCGCAGCCGCAGCGCGTTGGTCACGACAAGCACGCTGGAGGCCGCCATCGCCCCCGCCGCCATCACCGGCGACAGCATGATCCCCCAGACGGGCCAGAGCACCCCGGCCGCGACCGGGATCAGGAGCACGTTGTAGGCGAAGGCCCAGAAGAGGTTCTGCCGGATGTTGCGCAGGGTGCGCCGGCTGATCTCGAGCGCGTTGACCACGCCGCCCGGATCGCCGGACATCAGCACGACATCGGCCGCTTCCATCGCCACATCCGTGCCGGTGCCGATGGCGATACCCACCTCGGCGGCGGCCAGCGCCGGCGCGTCGTTGATCCCGTCGCCGACGAAGGCAACCTTCGTGCCGCCGTCCTGCAGGCTGCGGAGCGCGGCGACCTTGCCCTCGGGCAGGACCTCGGCCACGACCCTTTCGACCCCAAGATCGCCCGCCACCGCCCGCGCAGTGACCTCGGCATCGCCCGAGATCATGGCGACCCCAAGCCCTTGCCGCACCAGCGCCGCGATGGCCGGGCGCGCGCCGGGACGGGCCTTGTCCGCGACGGCCAGCACCCCGGCCGCCTGTCCATCGACCGCGATCATGACCGCAGTGCGGCCCTTCGCGGCAAGCTCGGCGACGATGCCCTGCATCGCGCCCGCCTCCACGCCCTCGGCCGCCATCAGCCGCCCGTTGCCCACGGCAACCCGACGCCCCGCGACCGTGCCGGTGATCCCCTGACCCGGAATGGCGCGCACGCCGCCCGCCTCGGGCAGGCTCAGGCCATCGGCCTTCGCCCCTCGCAGGATCGCGCCCGCAAGCGGATGTTCCGACAGCGCCTCGACCGCGGCCACTTGCGCCAGAAGGGCATCCCTCTCGCCCGACAGCGCCACCACATCGGTCAGCTCGGGGTGCCCCTGCGTCAGCGTGCCGGTCTTGTCGAAGGCCACCAGCCCCACACCCGACAGGCTTTGCAGCGCGTCACCCCGGCGAAACAGCACGCCCAGTTCCGCCGCCCGTCCGGTGCCCACCATGATCGACACCGGCACCGCCAGCCCCATCGCACAGGGGCAGGCGATGATCAGGACCGAGACCCCGGCCACCAGCGCATGCGCGACCGACGGCCCAAGGGCCAGCCAGACCACGACCGTGACCGCCGCCACTGCCATCACCGCCGGCACGAACCAGAGTGTGATGCGGTTCACGAGGTCCTGCACCGGCAGGCGCGCGCCCTGCGCCTCTTCCACCATCGCGATGATGCGCGACAGCATCGTCCCGGCCCCCACCGCCGTGGCCCGCATCCGAAGCGCGCCGGCCCCGTTCACCGTGCCGCCGACCAGCGTCGCACCCTTCAGCTTCTCCACCGGCATCGGCTCGCCGGTGATCATGCTCTCGTCGACGAAGGACGCGCCCTCGCGCACCACGCCGTCGACGGCGATCCGTTCGCCGGGGCGGATCAGAAGGATATCGCCCGCGACCACCTCCGCGAGTGGCAGATCAACCGCTTCGCCACCGCGCTCGACCCTGGCCGTGGCGGGCCGCAGACCGATCAGGCGGCGGATCGCATCGCCCGTGCGGGCCCGTGCCCGCGCCTCCATCCAGCGCCCGGCAAGGATCAGCGTCACGATGACCGCCGCCGCCTCGTAATAAACCGCCCGAGACCCCTCCGGCAGCCACTCCGGCGCAAACAGCGCGACCGTGGAATAGGCCCAGGCGGCCGAGGTGCCCAGGGCCACAAGCGCGTTCATGTCGGGTGCCCGGCGGATCAGCGCGGGCACACCCTTGACGAAGAACACCCGCCCCGGCCCTGCAAGGATCAGCGTGGTGAGGACGAACTGGATCGTCCAGCTGGTGCCGGTGCCGATCGAATGGGCGATCCAGTGATGAAAGGCCGGCACCATATGGCCGCCCATCTCGAGCAGGAAGACCGGCAGGGTCAGGAGGGCCGCGACCGCCAACTGCCGCCGCAGGACGGCCGCCTCGTCCGGCCCTGCGGCCCCCTCCTGATCGGCTGCAGGCCGGGCGACATAGCCCGTGGCCCTGACCGCCTCGTGCAGCGCGGCATCTTCTGCGGCGAGCGTCGCGACGGTGGCCCGGCCGTCGACAAGCGACACATGCGCCGACAGAACCCCCGGCACGGCGGCCAGCGCGGCCTCGACCCGGGCCGAACAGGCGGCGCAGGTCATCCCCTCGATCCGCATCCGCACCTGTCGGGGGGCGGCTGGATAGCCGGCCGCCGTCAGCGCGCCGGTGACCGCCTGCAGCGTCCCGGGGACGGCATCGGGGGAAAGCACCAGCCGCCCGCCGCGCGTGGCGAGGTTGACCTCGGCCTTCACGACACCATCGACACTGGCCATCGCGCGTTCCGCCCGCGCGGCACAGCCCGCGCAGGTCATCCCCTCGATGGGAAAGGTGAAATCTTCCGGCCGCCCCATGCGTCTGGCCCTCCCGTCCCTGACGAACCTCAGATAGGGCTTCCAGTGACAGGAAGGTCAAGGGTGCCCACACCCCTGCGTTCTTTCGTTTCGAAATATCCCGGGGGGAGGCCCGTCAGGGCCGGGGGGCAGAGCCCCCCTTCGCACGCCTCAACGTGCGAACCCTTCCCCATCCTTTGGACTAGAAGCGATGCAGGCGGTGATGAACCCCAACC
>JAFIEN010000283.1 GCA_020832515.1 Rubellimicrobium sp.
GCCCTTGCTGAAATAGGCGAAGATGTTCGAGGTCGTCCCCCCCGGCATGCAGGCGATCAGGATCAGGCCCACCACCAGCGGCGCGGGCAGGCCAAGCGCGATGGCCAGCAGGAAGCCCACCACCGGCATCACCACGAATTGCGACAGAAGGCCCACCAGAATGCCCTGCGGCTTGCGCATGGCGATCAGGAAATCGCGCGGGGTCATGCTGGCGCCCATGCCCAGCATGATGATCGCCATCATCACCGCCAGCAGCGTGGTTTCAAGTTCGGTCAGCATGTCAGGCCCTTCCCCGCTGCTCGGCTTGCGCCCGGGCCTCGGCCCGCAAGGTCTTGCGCAGGATCTTTCCGATGGGCGACTTGGGCAGCGCGTCGCGGATGATGATGGATTTCGGCACCTTGTAGCCGGTCAGGTGCTTGCGGCAATGGGCGACGATGGCCTCGGGGGTCAGCGCTTCGACGGCCCCCGGCACATCGGGGTTGGGCACGACATAGGCCCGAACCGCCTCGCCCGAGGCAGGGTCGGGAATGCCGATCACCGCCGCCTCGAGGATCTCGGGCATCTTCGCCAGACACTCCTCGACCTCGTTGGGATAGACGTTGAAGCCCGAGACAAGCACCATGTCCTTCTTGCGGTCGACGATGCGAAGGAACCCGCCCTCCTCCATCACCGCCACATCGCCGGTAAAGAGCCAGCCACCCCGGATCGTCTGGGCGGTGTCTTCGGGCCGGTTCCAGTAGCCCTGCATGACCTGCGGCCCCTTCACGATCAGCTCGCCCGGTGCGCCCATCGCGACCGGCGCATCGTCGTCATCGACAAGGGCTACGTCGGTGCCCGGTACGGGGATGCCGATGGTGCCGGGCCGGGCGGCGTCGGACAGGGGGTTGAAGCTGACCAGCGGCGAGGTTTCGGTCAGACCATAGCCCTCGGCGATGGGGGTGTCGGTCATCATCGTCCAGCGCGTCGCCACCGCCTGATGCAGCGCGGTGCCGCCCGCGATGGCGGCGACAAGACGGCGGGGCGGGAAGGCCGCGAACCATTCCTCGTTCATCAGCCCGTTGAAGAGGGTGTTGACCCCGGTGATCCAGGTGATCGGATAGTTCTCGATCGCGCGCTGGATGTTGCGGACCGGCCGGGGCGAGGGGACAAGGATGTTGCGGGCCCCAAGCTCGAAGAAAGTCATCAGGTTACAGGTGAAGGCGAAGATATGGTACAGCGGCAGCGCCGTCAGGACGCAGTCCTTGCCCGACATGAGCGCCCGCCCCACCGCGTGCACCTGCGTCAGGTTCGCAAGGATATTGCCGTGCGACAGCATCGCCCCCTTGGCGACACCCGTCGTCCCGCCGGTATATTGCAGAAGGGCCAGATCCCCGGCGCCCAGATCGCGCCACCACGGCGCGGGGTCGCTTCCCACGGCGCGGCCCCGCGCCAGCGCCTCGCGCAGGCGCAGGACGGGCACGTCAAGCTGCGGCACCGGCGGCAGGCTGCGGGTCCAGACCTTCTGGACCCCGCGGACGATGGCCTCGGGGATGCGGGGAAAGAATTCCGGCACCCCGGCCAGCACCACCGTGCGGATGCCGGTCCGGGGGATCACCTCGGCCAGCTTGTCGGCGAAGAGGTCGCAGATCACCAGCACCTCGACCCCCGCATCGGTGAACTGGTGGATCATTTCCGAGGGCGTGTAGAGCGGGTTGGTGTTGACCAGAACGCCCCCCGCCTTGAAAACGCCGAAAGCGACCACCGGATAGGGCAGGCTGTTAGGCAGCTGCACCGCGACGCGCGCGCCCTGACGGATCCCGCAATGGTGATGCAGGAACACGGCAAAGGCATCGGACATGGCATCGACCTGGGCAAAGGTCAGGCTGCCGTTCATCCCGTTGGGCACCACGCAGGTAAAGGCCTTGCGATCGGCATGCTTGCGACAGGCCGTCTGCACCAGATGCGCAAGGCTGGGTGCGGGGTGGGGCTGCGGATCGGCCGGAACGCCCGGGTCGTAGCTACCGGCCCATGGCCGCGCTACGGCGGTTGTGTCATCTGTCTGCACGCTGTCCGCTCCTCCGCCCGCAGTGCCGATGTCGGCGCGGTTCCTGAACCATACGCAGCCTGCGGCGCGGCTCAAGCGTGATGATGGGCGGCCGCCGCGCGCCACCTTGCCCCAAGGCCTCGGGCGGGTGAAACTCGCGCGCGGCCTTCCCCCGCTTTTCAGGTGCATCCCATGCCAAACCCCGCCACCACCCGATACCTTGTCACCGGCGATGTCACCGCCCGCCACTTTCCCGGCTGGATCCGCGCACATGCCGCCAAGCTGGGCCTTGAGCTGCACCGGCTCGACCTCTCCGACCGGGGACTCGAGCTCGAGGGCAGCGGCCCGCCCGAGATGCTCGAGGCGCTGGCGCTTGCCTGCAGCCTTGGCCCGGCCGGCGTGTTGGTGGACCGGGTGATCCGGGCGCCGGGCGCGCAGGTTGGCGGTTGAAGACCGCAAACCCCCCGGACACGGTTGGTGCAGGAACAGCCCGGACAGCGGCGCAGGCTAAAGACGCAATGGCATGACACGGTCAGCCTGAGCGGACCGGCGCGCGGCCCGTCAGCGGCGCGGCTTGGTCGCCGCCAGCGCCACGGCCAGAACGATGATCACGCCGGTGGTCAGGCTCTTGTAGAACGGGTTGACGTTCAGGATGTTGAAGCCGTTGCCGATCAGCGCGATCAGCAGCACCCCCGCCATCGACCGCCAGACCGCCCCCGCGCCCCCCATGATCGAGGTGCCGCCCAGGATCACGGCGGCGATCGCCTCGAACTCGAGCCCCGATCCGGCCTGCGGCTCGGCCATCGAGATGCGTGAGACGGTGATGACCCCGGCCAGCCCGGCGGCAGCGCCCGACATGGCGAAGGTGAAGATCTTGACGAGGTTGGTGCGGATGCCCGACAGGATCGCCGCTTCCTCGTTCCCGCCGACGGCAAAGATCGCGCGGCCCAGCTTGGTGCGGTTCAGGATGAACATCATCAGAAGCATGACGGCAAAGGTCACGATCACCGCGACGTTCACCATCCCGATCCGGTGCCGTCCCAGCCACGAGAATTCCTCGATCCGCACGGGGATCAGCCGCCCGTCACTGATCAGGATGGCGATACCGCGATAGACAAGGCTGGTGGCCAGCGTGACAAGGAAGGAATGCACGTTGAACCCGGTGATGATCACCCCGTTCAGCGTCCCCAGCGCCAGTCCGATCATCGGCCCCGCGACGATGGCAAGGTAAGGGTCCACATTGACCGCGATCCAACCCGCGCTGACCGCCGCCACGCCGAAGACCGCGCCGGTGGACAGATCGAACCCGCCCCCGATGATCACCAGCGTCAATGCGCATGAGATGATGAACAGGGGCGCCGACTGGTTGAGGATGTTGAGCAGGTTGCGCGCGCTCAGGAAGCTGTCCGACGCAAACGACAGCGCCACGATCAGCACCACGATGATGATCAGGATGCCATAGTCGCGCAGGATATCGCCGGCCGACAGGCGACGCGCAGGGAGCCCGGGTTTCGCGGCGGTGTCGGTCATGGGGCAAGCGCCTCCTTCTGCTGGCTGCGGCGGTTCTGTTCGAGAAAGACACGGTGGAGCGCGGATTCGACCGTCAAGCCCGAGGAAGGCCCTTCGGCGAAGATGCGCCCCTCGCTCATCAGGTAGCTGCGGTGCGAGAGGTTGATCGCCTCTTCCAGTTCCGACGAGATCAGCAGGATCCCCACCCCTTCACGCGCCATGTCGACGATGAATTCATGGATGCGCTGACGCGCCCCGATATCCACCCCGCGCGACGGCTCGTCCAGGATCAGCAGGCGGGGCCGGGCCACGGCCCATTTGGCCAGCAGCACCTTTTGCTGGTTGCCGCCCGAATAGCGCGCCACCTCGCCATCGACATGGGGCGGCACGATGCCGAAATGCTCGATCATGCGGCGGGTGCGCGCGACCTCGCGCCCGGTGTTCAGCACGCCGCCCCGGCTGATCGCGTCGAGCGTGGCAAGGCTGACATTGGGCCGGGTGGTCTGGGTCAGGACAAGGCCCTGCTTGCGGCGATCCTCGGGGACAAGACCGATGCCCTGTTGCGCTGCGCGCCGGATCGTCATGCGGGGCTGCAATTCGCCCGCAATGCGATACTCGCCGCCCGAAAGCGCATCCGCCCCGAACAGCGCGCGTGCCACTTCCGTCCGGCCCGATCCCACCAGCCCGATCAGGCCCACGATCTCGCCGGGGCGGACCATCAGCGACACGCCCTTCAGCCCGGCGTCGGTCGAGGCATCCCGCAGTTCCACAAGCGGCGGCGTCTCGGGCGGGGGTGCGGGCGGCAGGTCGGGCCACATGATATCGGACTTCTGGCCCAGCATGCTGTCGACAAGGCTTTGTTTCGTCTCGCCCGCGATCGGATCGGTCCGCACCACGCGGCCATCGCGCATGATCGTGACGCGGTCGCAATTGGCAAGGATGTGGTCCAGGAAATGGCTGACGTAGATCACCGTCTTGCCCTGCGCAGTCAGCCGCCGGATCACCTCGTGCAGGCGGTCGGCCTCGTCCTCGGTCAGCGACGAGGTGGGTTCGTCCATGATGATCACCTGCGCCTCGCGGGCGATGGCGCGCATGATCTCGACCTTCTGCCGCTCGGCGATGCGCAGGTCGGCGACCTTGGCCAGAGGGTTCAGGCCGAAGGCGCAGGTTTTCTCCAGCGCCTCGAACCGGGCCAGATCGCCCTTCACCAGCACGCCCAGGCGGTGGCTTTCGCGGCCCAGAAACACGTTCTGCACCACGGTCAGCTCGGGCACGAGCTGCAGTTCCTGATGGATCATCGCGACACCCATCCCCAGCGCCTCGCGCGGGGAATAGTGCTGCACGGGCTGGCCCAGGACCGTGACCGAGCCTTCGTCGGGCGTGTAGTAGCCGCCGATGATCTTGCCGAGGCTGGACTTGCCCGCCCCGTTTTCCCCCACCAGCGCGTGGACGCTGCCTTCGAGGATGTCGACGGCGATGTCATGAAGAATTCGGGTGCCGCCAAAGCTTTTGGCGACACCCCGAACGCTGACCGCGATCCGGTCTTTTTCCATATGCGTCCCCCTGTCCGCTCCAAAGGGACGCTGGCCGGGGCTTATGCCGCGACCAGCGTTCGGTTCGTTGAGGCGTTCAGCCTTCCCATTCCGCGACGAAATCGGGATTGGCCTCAAGCCAGTCCTGCGTCACGATCATCGGCTGGGCCGCACCATCGGCCGGGTCGATCCAGTTGGGCACATCCTGTCCGCGGGCATGGTTCACCAGCGCCTGCAACGCCAGATAGCCTTCCGACCGCGGAAAGCCCGAAAGCGTCGCATCGAACCGGCCCTCGCGGATCGCATCCACGGTGATCTGGTTCGACCCGCCGCCGATCGTGTAGAT
>JAFIEN010000284.1 GCA_020832515.1 Rubellimicrobium sp.
CTTCCCTCTTTTCTTCTCTCTTTTCTTCCCTCTTTTCTTCTCTCTTTTCTTCCCTCTTTTGCTTCCTCCTTTTCTCTCCTCTTGCTCACGACAACAACTTTTTTTTTTTTTGTTTATTTTTTTTTTTTAGTTATTTTTTTTTTTGTGTGTTTTCACCCAAGCAGTTATAAAGGGCGGGTCACATGCAAGTCGGTCCTGAAACGAACACGACTTGTGGGGGCCGATGAAGGGACGCGGGCACTCCCGTAATCCCGTCTGTTTCTTTTCAATCACCTGGACTGCGGTTTTGGTGGAGCCTAGGGGGATCGAACCCCTGACCTCTTGCATGCCATGCAAGCGCTCTCCCAGCTGAGCTAAGGCCCCATCCTTGGGTCGCCGCTTTCGCGGGCGTGTCGCTCTCTATTCAGGGCGTGCGGCGGGATCAAGCGGAAAATTCCGCCGCACGGGAACGACGTTTCAGCGGTCGTCGTCATCCGCGGCAACATCGCCCAGATCGTCGAAGGACACCGCATCGTCCTCGTCATCCTCAAGCATCTCGTCGCCGATATCGACATCGTCCGACGAATCGTCGTCGTCGATCAGCAGGTCCTCGTCTTCGTCGGCCGGCTTGAGCTTCCTGGTCTGGGCATCCTCCGCGTCGGCCACCATGGTGCGGTTCTTGCCGATCTCGATCGCCACCACCTCACCTGTATAGGGGCTGACGATGGGATCGGCGTTGAGGTCGTAGAAGCGCTTGCCGGTCGTCGGGCAGACGCGCTTTGTTCCCCATTCGGGTTTGGGCATGGGTTGTTCCCTTGGGTCTGGCACTTTCGCCTGCGGCGGTCATCTCCGCGCGCAGGCCTTGCGGTGGATCGCGGTCCCCTGCCATATGTCGTCACGGGTGTCAAAGCCTTTGGCCGGGACGTCCGATCAATGGCAGTCAAAGGCTCGTGCGCATGGCGATTCTGCCCGGCTCTCCGCCGATCGAGGTGACGGTGCGCCGCTCGGGCCGGGCACGGCGAATGTCTTTGCGCGTTTCGCGTCTTGACGGGCGGGTGACGCTGACCCTGCCGCCCCGCACCTCGCTCCACGAAGGGATGAGCTTCCTGCGCGAGCGCGAGGGCTGGCTGCGCGGGCATCTGGCACAGGTGGGCGCGGCCGCCCGGCCGGAATTCGGCGGGGAGATCCCCTTCCGGGGGCAACCCGTCACCCTGACCCCCGCAAAGGTTCGCGCGCCCCGGATCGAGGGCGAGGCCCTGCTTCTTCCCGAGGATCCCGGCCGGCTCGAGGCGCGGGTCCTGGCCTTCCTCAGGACCGAGGCCCGCAACCACCTTGCCGGGGCCAGTGACCGCTACGCCGGACTGCTGGGCCGCCGCTACGGGCGGATCACGCTGCGCGACACGCGCTCGCGCTGGGGGTCATGTTCGGTGCAGGGCGATCTGATGTATTCGTGGCGGCTGATCATGGCCCCGCCCGAAGTGCTGGATTACGTCGCGGCCCACGAGGTGGCGCATCTGGCCGAGATGAACCATTCGCCCGCCTTCTGGGCCGTGGTCGAAAGGCTGTATCCCGGCCATGCCGATTGCCGGACATGGCTGCGCCGCCATGGCGACAGCCTGCACAGGCTGCGCTTCGGCGGCGGTGGCGGCGATTGACCGCGCGGGGGAATTTGTGATCACATCCTGCCATGCTCCCGCCCCGCCTTCCAGATCCATCCGCCGCCGCCCATGAGAGGGTCTACCGCGCGTTGCGAACGCGCATCCTGCATGGCGAGATCGAGCCGGCCGCATCCCTGACCCTTCGCGGGATCGGGAAGGAATTCGGCGTCTCGATGACCCCCGCCCGCGAAGCTGTCCGGCGACTTGCTGCCGAGGGAGCCTTGCAGATGTCGTCCTCGGGGCGGGTGACGACGCCCGAATTGTCGAACGACCGGATCGAGGAACTGGCCGCCATCCGCGCCCTGCTTGAACCCGAACTGGCCAGCCGCGCCCTGCCGCGTGCGCATTTCGCGCTGATCGAGCGGCTCGAGACGATCAACAACGGGGTGGGCCAGATGATCGCGCGGCAGGATGCCTCGGGCTATATCCGGATGAACCTCGAGTTTCACCGCACGCTGTACCTGCGCGCCCAGTCGCCGGCGATCCTGGCCCTGACCGAGACTGTCTGGCTTCAGCTTGGCCCCACAATGCGCGCGCTTTACGCCCGGTTGAAGCGCAGCGATCCGCCGGTCCATCACCGCATGATTCTTGCCGCATTGAAGGCGGGCGACGATCCGGGGCTGCGGCTGGCCATCCGGACCGATGTGACGCAGGGGTTGCGGATGCTGAAGGTATAGCGCGCCGGGAAAAGAGGTGGATGGACGGGGGGTCGCGGCAGCGGGGTTGACATATCCGACAGTTTCTATCAGGAATGGAGATGTTCAGCCACCCCGGCAGGGGAAGCCCGATACCTCTTTCGGAAAGGTGATCCCGTGAACCGCCCTCCCCTGCCCCAAGTGCCGCATCATGTTTCGACTGCCCGCAACGTCATGGGCAGGACCGAGCCATCGTCTCTGCCCGTCCATGACGCCGAGGATCTGACCGGCTCTTCCGGGCAGGCCCATATCCGGCTGGGGTGCCAGACCTATACGCTGCGCATCACCCGGGCAGGAAAGCTGATCCTGACGAAATAAGCGGGCCTTGCCGGCGTGCCGGCTTTGGCGGACGGCTATGGGCGCGCGTGTGGCGGCACCGGCCAATGTGCCATTGCGCGGGCTTGACCGGCATGACCGGCCGCGCCCGCCCGAGGCCGGGTTTGCCGGTCGGTCGGCACCCGGGTTTCGTCCGGGCCCAAGGCAGCCTGGCCAGTGCCGCAGAGCGGGCCGGGTCCATGCGGCCCCGCATTCATTCGCCCGAAGCGCGCCGTCAGCCCCGGGACCAGATCACCGGGAACCAGTCCTCGCGCAGCCTGTCGCCCGCGCGCATTCCATGCCCCGGGAAGGGTGGAGACGTCGGCCCCGGCCGTTCCGCATAGCGCGCGTCATCGCCCACCAACCGCAACGAAAACGCCCGGCGCCGCGTTGTCGCCGTATTCCCCCTTGCCCCGTGCAGCGTGCGGAAGTCGAATGCCACGGCATCGCCGGGTTCCATCGCCCATTCGCGCACCTCCATCCCTTCGGCATCCGGGTCCGGCACCGGCATGTAAAGCTCCGGGTCGGGGTAGAAATCCGTATTCGCCAGCCATCGTTTCGGCAGCACCGGCCGCGGCCAGAGGTGCGAGCCCGCCACACAGCGCAACGAAGCCTCGCGGACCGGATCAAGCGGCGACCAGAAGCTGACGGTCTGCGCGCCCTCGACGAAGTAATATGGCCCGTCCTGGTGCCAGGGCGTCGGCTTCGACGTGCCGGGTTCCTTCACCAGCACATGGTCGTGAAAGACCTGGACCCGATCCGATCCCATCAGATCGGCGGCCACCGCGGCGGCGGGCGAAGACCGGATCACCCCCTCGAACTCGGGGATGCGGGTCCAGTTGCAGTAATCGTCAAAAAATCGGCCAGCCTCGCCGGGGTGCAGATTTTCTGCCGCGAAGGGGCCGGGATCGGCCATGTTGCGGTCGATCCCGGCGCGCAGCGCCTCGACATGATCGGCGAAGAGGCCCCGGATCAGAACCACGCCGTCGCGGCGATAGGTGGCGATGTGGTCGTCGCTCAGTAGCGGATGGGGCATGGCGGCGGGCTCCCTTTTGCCGGATCGCCGCCGTCCTTACGCCAGCCAGAGGCCGGGGTCACTCGCCTTCGGTGGTGACCTCTTCGTCGTCGCGCGCCGGACGCGGCTCGCGCGGTGGGCGGCCCACGACTTCGCGCAGCTCGTCCAGCTCGATGAAATTGTCGGCCTGGCGACGCAGGTCGTCGGCGATCATCGGCGGCTGGCTGCGGATCGTCGAACAGACCGAGACCCGCACACCCTTGCGCTGCAGTGCCGCCACAAGGGGGCGGAAATCGCCATCGCCCGAGAACAGCACGATGTGATCGACATGCGGGGCAAGTTCCATCGCGTCGACGGTCAGGTCGATGTCCATGTTACCCTTGACCTTCCGCCGCCCAAGGCTGTCGGTGTATTCCTTCGCCGGCTTGGTCACCATCGAGAAGCCGTTGTAGTTCAGCCAGTCAACCAGCGGGCGGATCGGAGAATAATCGTCGTTTTCAAGAAGCGCCGTGTAGTAGAAGGCCCGCAGAAGCTTGCCCCGGCGCATGAATTCGGCCCGCAGCAGCTTGTAGTCGATATCGAACCCCAGCGCCTTGGCCGCCGCATAAAGATTGGACCCGTCAATGAAGAGCGCGATACGCTCGTCACGGTAAAACATCTGAAAGACCCCTTCGGAACAAATGAGCTTGCCAAGGTGCTGCGACACGCTGCAGTGACACCCGCGAACTCGCGTCAGATCTGCGCGGATATAAAGGTTTCGTAACATGCCACAAGGCCGCCCGGAGCAGACCCCCCCGCTGCTTGCGCTTGTCGCATTGGGTGGCAACCTGCCCTCCCCCGAGGGTCCGCCCGAGGCGACCCTGCGCCGCGCCATCACCCAGATCGCCGAGGAAATCGGCGTGATATCAAGGGAAAGCCGCCTTTTCCGTACCCCGTGCTTTCCCGCCGGAGCCGGGCCGGATTATGTGAATGCGGCGGTCGGCATCACGACCAGGATGCCTGCTCGCGAAATCCTCGCGGCTCTTCACAAGATCGAAATCCGCCACGGTCGCGAACGCAAACAGCGCTGGGGCATGCGCACGCTTGACCTTGACCTGATCGCGCTGGGTGGCGCCGTCCTGCCCGACCCCGCGACCCAGGCCGCGTGGCGCGCGCTGCCGCCCGATCTGCAGCAGATGCGCGCACCCGACGATCTGGTCCTGCCCCATCCACGGCTGCAGGATCGCGCCTTCGTCCTTGTCCCGCTGATGGATGTGGCGCCGGATTGGGTGCATCCGCTGCTGGGCCTGAGCGTGGCCGAGATGACCGCACGGCTGCCCGCTGCCGATCTGGCCGAGGTCGTCCCCCTGGCCGGCGAAGGCGCACCGGCCGGCAACTGAAATCGCTTGTCAATCCCCGTCCGTCACGTTATCCGGTCCACTTCCCGCCGGTGCCGCGTCCGTCCCGTCGTCGCGGCAGCCGGCCTTGCCCAGTCCGGGAGTGTTCCACCATGGCACGCGTTACCGTTGAAGATTGCGTCGACAAGGTCCCCAACCGCTTCGAGCTTGTGATGCTCGCCGCCCACCGCGCGCGCGAGATCGCCTCGGGCTCGCCGACGACGGTGCCGCGCGACCGCGACAAGAACCCCGTCGTCGCGCTTCGCGAGATAGCCGAGGAAACCCAGGGCGCCGAGGCCCTGCGTGGGCGGTAGATCCAGTCGCACCAGACCAAGATAGAGG
>JAFIEN010000285.1 GCA_020832515.1 Rubellimicrobium sp.
CCCCCCTTCCGCCTGCGTCAAAGTGTCCGGCCGCGCGCGGGTCCGTGCGCGGGTCCGAGACGGTGCCCCTCGATCTGTCCCCGGGTCGGCCGTGTGTCCGGCAGGCTGATCCGCGCGACCTGCTCGGCAATCGGATCGACGGACAGGGGGTGCATGTCGGCCCGATAGCCGGCCGGGTCTCCCATCGGCTGCCACTGCCCGCCGCGATAGACCTCGAGCGCCGAGAAGCGCGCCTTGTAGCCCATCTTCGGACTGCCGGGCACCCAATACCCCAGATAGACGAAGGGCAGTCCCAGTTCGCGCGCGATCCGCACGTGATCCAGGATCACATAGGTGCCAAGCGAGTCGGCCTCGCGCACTGGATCGAAGAAGGAATAGACCATGCTCAGCCCGTCATCGAGCACATCGGTCAGGCAGACCGCAGTCAGCCCCTGACGGGCGTCGCCCGCCGCCGCCGGGTCGGCATATTCGATCAGCCGGGTCCGGACCGGCGTTTCCTCGACCATCGCGGCGAATTCGAAGAGATCCATGTCGGCCATGCCGCCATCGGCGTGCCGGCTGTCCAGATAGGCGCGGAAGAGGGCATATTGCTCCTCCGTGGCCCAGGGCGAGGTCGCCCGGCAGGACAATGCCCGATTGCGGCGCAACACCCTGCGCTGCCCGCGCGAGGGTGTGAAATCAGCCACCCTGATCCGCGCCGAAAGACAGGCCGAACATTCCGCACAGGACGGGCGGTAAAGCACGTTCTGCGACCGCCGGAAGCCCTGCTTGGACAGCGCGTCGTTCAGCCGTTCCGCCTGTTCCCCCTGAAGCGCCGTGAACAGTTTCCGCTCCATCCGCCCTTCCAGATAGGGACAGGGCTGCGGGGCCGTGACATAGAACTGGGGCGCGACGGGAAGGGTATGACGCATGACGGGGCGGGCCGGGATCCATATTCATCGGGAAGACCCGGCAAGGTTAGCAACAATCATCCCGCTCCGCCAAGCCCCCGAGATGATCTTCACGCCGCGCGACCATGCATGCGCTGGGGCCGGGAGCGGTTCCGACTGTCCGGCACCCCGCCAGACACCCCGCCAGACACCCCGCCAGGCGCCGCGCTCAGCGCGCGGGGCGATTGATCATGGCCGTGCCGAGCACGACATCGGTCAGTCCCTGTCCCCGCTGCAGCGCCAGCATCAGGATGATCGAGACCAGCTGCAAGGGCGCCAGCATCGTCGAGACCGTGTAGCCCAGCGCGTGAAGGAAGGCCGTGTCGTTGCCCAGCCGCCGCCCGTCCGGCGCGCGCAGTTCGATCGCCATGATCTGCATGCCGAAGGTGGCCGAGTGCCTCGAGACGGTGTACCAGCGATAGAGCAGGCCGACAGCCAGCCATGAGACCGGCAGGAAGATCAGCGCCACAAAAAGTGTCAGCGGGATCAGCACAACCACACCGGCGGCGACCGGCACAAGGTCGATCAGCCAGGCAAGCAGGCGCTTGAAGGTCACGCCACGATAGAAATGCGCTTCGCCGACCGGGTCTGGAAGGCCATGCAGATGCAGATGATCGGTCATCTCGGGACAGGCTCCCCCATCGGATGTGTGGGGGCGTCCCCGGCCGGGCCGGAGACGCCCGGGATGTCAGGACCGGGGCGTGTCGGTGCCGTCGGTGTCGCCATCGGCGGCCCCCTGCTCGGGGCGGACATTGCGGGCGCGGTCGTCCATGAACTGGTCGAACTCGGCCTTGTCCTTGGCCGCGCGCAGCCGCGCGAGGAACTCCTCGAAAGCCTGCTGCTCGTCCTGCAGGCGCCGGAGCGTTTCGGTCTTGTAGGCGTCGAAGGCGCTGTTGCCCGAGGGACGTGCGGCGCGCTCGGCGGCCTGCAGGCCGGACTGGCGGGCATTGCGGCAGCTGCCGGAAGAGGTGAACATGCGTTTGCTCCAGATCATGTAGGCCAGCAGGGCAAGCCCGACGGGCCAGAAGAAGACGAACCCCAGCACCATCGCCGCGATCCAGGCACCCTTGCCCTTGTCGTCAAGCCAGGCTTCGCTGCGATGGAACCAGCTGGTCCCGTCATGGGCCGGCCGCAGGGCCGGGGGGTAGAGGTCGGTCGTGGACATCGGCGGTCTCCCGTCTCGGATCAGAGGTAATGTGAATGCGTTTCACATCATGTAGATCGGCGGTCTGGATCCCGAGATCAAGGGTGGATGTGAAGATAATTTACATTTTCGCGCAAGCCGTTGTTATGCCTCATGCATATCCGGTTTCGAGGCGCCTTTCATGATCGGGCGCGCGCCCGTCGGACGCTGCCGGAGTTTTACAAACTCCGCACCGGAATTTCCGGGAAATTCCGGCCGCCCAGCACGCGCAGCCGTCCCTCCAGCCAGGGCAGGGCGGTCACTGCGGGCCCCACTGTCAGTTCCTCCAGAAGCCCGCGCAGTCGGCCGGCGATCTGCTGTGGCATCCCGCCCAGAAGTCCCCGCCGCGCCGTCAGCGTGATCGTCCGCGCAAGCGGCGCCACCGGCAGCGGTCGTATCTCCACCTCGTCGCGGAACCGCCCCGCCCGCATCCATCCCAGCGGGGTCAGGATCGTCCAGCCTGCCCCCCGCGCCACCATCGCCATGATCGCATGATAGCTGTCGAGTTCGAACCGATGCGCCAGCGTCAGGTTCTGCCGCGCAAGGTGGGCGGCAATCATCCGGCCCATGTGATGGCGGGTGGTATACTGGATCAAGGGCAGGTCGCGCAGCGCCTCGAGTCCGCCAGCCGCAAGTCCGAGGGGAACGGCGGCGACGAAGGGCTCTTCCAGAAGCGGATGCGCCTCCATCCCCTCCAGCGCGAGGCCCATGTCGGCGGCGACGATCACATCCAGCGCGCGCGCCTCGAGTGCGTCGTTCAGCCGGTGGCTGGCCCCGGTCTCGAGCAGGAAGCGACACTGGCGCAGGTCTTCGGCCATGTCCGACAAGAGGCGCGGCGTCACATCGGCGTCGAAATCCTCGATCATGCCAAGCCGGAACCGCATCAGCCGCGACATGTCGGCCAGGCCCAGTTCGGCCCGCGCCTGTTCGGCCTCGTTCAGGATCGCATTGGCCCGCGGCAGGAACATCGCGCCCGCCGGCGTCAGCGCAACGGGCCTGGCCCCCCGGTCAAGGAGGCTTGCCCCGAGTGCGGCCTCCAGATTCGTCAGTTGCTGGCTGACCGTCGCCGCCGACGTGCCCAGGCGCCGTGCTGCGGCCGAAATCGAGGCCTCTTCGACGGTGGCGACAAAAACCTCGATCCCCCAGAGGCTGATCCGTCCGCTGTTGGCCGACATGCCTGCCTTCTCTCCCCGATCATTGCCCGTCGTTGCAGCCCGGATGCTAGGCAAGCCGCGCCCATGCCGCAATGCCGCAGCGCTTCCTGTGCTGGCCCCCGTTGTCAGTGCCGATCGGGACGGCTAGTCTTGCCCATCGCATATTCCGAGGTTCGATCATGCCCGAAGACAAGGCCAACAGCTGGGAAAGCCGCGCAGACGCACATTCGCTTTACGGTTTCACCGACCTGCCCACGATCCACCAAAGGGGTGCCGTGGTCCTGACCCATGGCAAGGGACCCTACATTTACGACGTCCACGGGCGCGAATATCTGGATGCCAATTCGGGCCTGTGGAACATGGTCGCAGGTTTCGACCACCCCGGCCTGATCGCCGCCGCGCAAGAGCAATATGCCCGCTTCCCCGGCTATCACGCCTTCTTTGGCCGGATGTCGGACCAGACGGTGATGTTGTCGGAAAAACTCGTCGAAGTGTCCCCATTCCAGGACGGAAAGGTGTTCTACACCAATTCCGGCTCCGAGGCGAATGACACGATGGTCAAGATCCTCTGGTTCCTGCATGCCGCAGAAGGCAATCCACAGCGGCGCAAGATCCTGACGCGGGTCAATGCCTATCACGGGGTGACGGCCGTTTCGGCCTCGATGACCGGCAAGCCCTACAATTCGGTCTTCGGCCTGCCCTTGCCGGGGTTCCTGCACCTCTCCTGCCCGCATTACTGGAGGAACGGGGCGGAAGGCGAAAGCGAGGCGGAATTCACCGCGCGCATGGCAGCGGAACTGGAAGAGGTGATCGCGCGCGAGGGGGCCGACACGATCGCAGGCTTCTTCGCCGAGCCGGTGATGGGTGCCGGCGGCGTGATCGTGCCGTCCGAGGGCTATTTCCAGGCGATCCTGCCGGTGCTGCGCCGCCATGGCATCCCGATGATCTCGGACGAGGTGATCTGCGGCTTCGGGCGAACGGGCAATACCTGGGGCTGCGAAACCTATGGTTTCATGCCCGATGCCATCATCTCGTCCAAGAACCTGACGGCGGGGTTCTTTCCGATGGGCGCGGTGATCCTTGGCCCCGAACTGGCCGAACGGGTGCAGCGGGCGGCCGAAGCGGTGGAGGAGTTTCCCCATGGCTTTACCGCCTCGGGCCATCCGGTGGGCTGTGCCATCGCGCTCAAGGCCATCGACGTGGTGATGAACGAAGGTCTGGCCGAGAATGTGCGCAGCCTCACGCCGAAGTTCGAGGCGGGCCTGGCGAAGCTGGCAGACCACCCCAATATCGGCGAATGGCGCGGCAAGGGCTTGATGGGCGCGCTCGAGGCGGTGGCGGACAAGGCCACGAAACGACCCTTCGACGGCAAGCTGAGCGTGTCGGAACGGATCGCCAATGCCTGTACCGACCAGGGCCTGATCTGCCGCCCGCTGGGACAGGCCATCGTGCTGGCTCCGCCCTTCATCCTGACCGAGGCCCAGATGGACGAGATGTTCGACAAGCTGGGCCGGGCACTGGACAAGGTCTTTGCCGAGGTCGCTTAACCGGGCATTAACCATAGAAGGTACAGGATCGGGGCATGAGACAGGCTCCGATCCATCTACCGATCCCCTATCGCCGAAGCTATGACTGGCTGGATCAGGTCTTTACGGCCCGTGCGGCCGAAACCGGCGGCGTGATTCGCAGGCAGGTCCGCGATGTGGACCGCGAGGTCGGCGCGCAAGTCTTCGAGGCAGAGGTCCGCCGGCGCGGATTTCGTCTGCTTCGAACGCGACATCACTACATCGTGGTCTGCGACAGCGGGCCCATCGACCTCATCGTCTGAGGTCGCGTCGCGTCGCCCGAATTTGCAAAATTCGGACAGACCCGCGGAAATTTGCAATTTCCGCCACCTCAGCCAAGCCTCGTGTCAGGGCCGCGCCGCGACCAGCCGTGCCGCCTCGGTCATATCGTGCAGAAGCGTCCCGGCCATGGAGCGCATCACCATGATCTCGAATGCCTCTCCGGCGACGCGCGTCACACTGGCCGTCATATGCCCCACCAGCGTGCGCGCCGTGGGGGCCCGGCGGGCAGCCCCCGGGCCCC
>JAFIEN010000286.1 GCA_020832515.1 Rubellimicrobium sp.
GGTCGCTTTCCACGCCGACGACGATCCGGTCGGGGCGCATGAAATCGTCGATCGCCGCCCCTTCGCGCAGAAACTCGGGGTTCGAGGCCACGTCGAATTCCGCCTCGGGCCGCGTCTGGCGGATCACCTCGCGCACCCTGGCATTTGTGCCCACGGGCACGGTCGACTTGGTGACCACCACCGTATAGCCGTCGAGCGCGCGGGCGATATCGGCCGCCGCCGCCATCACATAGGTCAGGTCGGCATGCCCGTCGCCCCGCCGCGTGGGCGTGCCGACGGCGATGAAGACCGCCTCGGCCGCCTTGACCGCCGTGGCCAGATCGGTGGTGAAGCGCAGCCGCCCGGCGGCCACGTTGCGCGCCATCAAGGGTTCCAGCCCCGGCTCATAGATCGGCGCCTCGCCCCGGTTCAGCCGGTCGATCTTGGCGGGGTCGAGGTCCACGCAGGTCACGTCATGGCCGAAGTCCGACAGGCACACGCCCGAGACAAGGCCGACATAGCCGGTTCCGATGATGGCAAGCCGCATGGGTCACTCCGGGGCAAAGCATATTCGGCCGGACCATTGGGAGAGGGATCGCGGTTGTCAACGCCCCATGGCCGCGCGATTCCGTTCCGAAAACCGCAAACCTGCCCGCTTGCCTGTCCGGAGGGCACAGCCGATCTTCGATCCCATGCCAAGCTTTGACCATAATTTGGGCAATTGGCGTAGAGTTTCACCTTTTCTGTGATCGAAACGCAAAAACCTCTCACCTATCCGGAAACAATGTTGCCCCAAGTGAAGAATGCGCGCGCCAGCATGGATGAGGAATGGTTAACTTTTCCTGCGAATGGGGGCCGGGCAATGGCCGCTGATGCTTGAGGGGACAAGACAAATGGAAGAACAGATTGCCGCGCTTGCGGCCGAACTGGCCGCCTTGCAGAAAAGTACGGCAGGGCTGAACCGGACAACGGCCGAAATGTACTATTACCTGACCATCCCGTTGATGGTCCTGATCCACGCAGGCTTTCTCTCCTACGAGATGGGCGCCTCGCGGATGAAGAACGCGCTGTCGTCGGGGATCAAGAACATCCTCGCCTTCGCCTTTCTCATTCCGACCTTCTACTATGTGGGTTGGTTCATCTACTGGGCTTTCCCGACCGGTCTGACCATGTCGGAAGGCGCGATGGAGATCTCGGGGCTGGCCTATGCCATCGAAGTCGCAAATCCGTTCGGCGAAGTGATGGGGCCAAACCTGAGCGACAGTGCCACAGGTGTGTTCTTCGGAGCCTTCGCCATGTTCGCGGCGACCACCGCCTCGATCATGTCGGGTTCGCTGATCGAGCGCATCCAGATCGTGGGCTTCGTGATTCTTGCCATCATCCTGGGCGCATTCGTCTGGATCCTTGGCGCGGCATGGGGCTGGCATTCGGATGGCTGGCTGGTCACGGCGCTGGGCTACCACGATTTCGGCGCAGCGGGCGTGGTGCATGCCATCGCAGGCTTCTTCACGCTGGGCGTGCTGATCAACCTTGGCGCGCGTATCGGCAAGTTCAATCCCGACGGATCGGCCAATGCAATCCCGGCACATTCGCTGCCGGCGACGCTGGTGGGGCTGATGCTGATCATCGCGGGCTTCTGGGGTTTTCTCATGGGCTGCGTGATCTTCCCCGGAGAGCCGTGGTCCTGGGGCGAAGGGATCTTCCACACGATCTATGGCACGCCCACCAACCTGTCGGCGATGACCTTCAACATCCTGATGGGCTTTGCCGGGGGTGCGATCGCGGCCTGGGTGATCACGCATGATCCGTTCTGGATGATGTCGGGCGCGCTGGGTGGCATCATCGCCGTGGCCGGCGGGCTTGATCTTTACTGGCCGCCGATGGCCTTCGTCATCGCCATGATCGGTGGCGTGATCATGGCCTATGCCTCGAAGGTGGTCGAGAAGATGCAGATCGACGATGCCGTCGGCGCCGTCGCGCTGCACGGGATCGTCGGTCTGTGGGGTGTCGTGGCCGTGGGCATCTTCGCTGCCGGATACCCTGCACTTGCCATCGAGGGCGGGCCGACCATCTCGCTTTACGGGCAGGTGATCGGCGCGTTGGTCATGGCGGCGCTGGGGTTCGTGCCGGGATATGCCTCGTCGCTCGTGCTCAAGCAGCTTGGGTTGTTGCGCGTGCCGAAAGAGGCCGAGCTTCTGGGCCTCGACAAGGTCAAGGTGCCGTCGGTGCCTTATCCCGAAGTGCTTGGCCCGGCCGCTGGCCCGACCACGCCGGCCGAATGAACCTGACACCCTTCACCCTAGAAAGGAAACCAAGATGATCGGAACCGACATCACCGACTGGAGCGCCGTGGAAGGGGCCTATTACGCCGGCATGGGCGGAGAGGCGATCTGGCTGATCCTGTCCTTCATCCTGTGCACGCTGGCGCTGATCTTTGGCTCGCTGCACGAGAAGAAGAAGTACAACGGCGCCAAGTGACGCCTTCGGGCGCTGCGCTGGCGGCGCCCGGCCATGAAGCCAGGACAAGGCCCCGGACGATGTCCGGGGCCTTGTGTCTTTTGGCCCTGCGGGGGGCGCTGCGCCGCCCTGATCCCGTCGGGATCGGCAGGTATTCGCGGCCCTGTCGCGCGCAGAGGCGCCCCCGGGGCGCGCGCATCCGGCTGTCCTGTGCCCGAGGCGTCAGCCGCGTCGGGCTTGATCCCCAGGCCTTGATCCAGAGGCCTTGATCCAGAGGCCCGACCACCCTGCCCCGGCTGTTTCACGAGAACGGGGGGCCGATGGCCCCCCGCGTCGTCCGGCGGATCGTGATGATCCGCCCGGATGCTGCATGTCACTTCACCAGAAGCCGCGCCTCGTGCTTCTTGAGCGAGCGGCGTGCCGCCTGGTAGCCGTCCATCCCTTCGCGCGATTTCAGTTCGGGGAAAAGCTCGAGGATCTCGTTGCGCTGCGCATTGCCGATCCCCTTCAGGCTGTAGTCGCCGGGCTGGAAGCTTTCGGTCCAGGCGCCATTCGACAGGACCACTTCGTGGCGGTCGAACATGAAGTGGATGTAGGTTGTCTGCAGCACGTCGATCTCGTGGATCCCCTCGGCACCCACCAGATGCTTGGCTGCCACCAGTACTTCGCGCTCTTCGAAATACAGTTGCGTCCGGTCGTTCGACACCAGCATCCGGTGGTTGGGCGAGACGAGCATGTCACGCTCGGGCAGACCGTTGCCAAGGGCACCTGCCTTGATCCTGATCGGGCGCAGATAGGGCGTGCCCACCAGCTCCTTGCCGGATATCGCCTTGTGGCCGACCCAGCGGATCTCCTGGATCCCGTTGTCGCGGGTGATGATCCGGTCGCCGACTGCCAGCTCCTCGACCAGGCGCTCGCCGCGCGGGGTGGCGATGGCCGTGCCGGGGGTGAAGCAGGGGATGATCTCTTCGATGTTCTTGAATTCGAGCGAGCCGCTTACATTGCCGTCGCCATCAAGGAATTCGACCGTCCCGTCGAACCCGTTGCCGTCGCTGTCGGGCCGCAGGTTCACGATCCGGAGCGGGCCCGAGCCGACAAGGCTGAGGGTGTCGAAATCATCCCCGGTCGAGCCGCCGTCGATGAAAGTGTCGATGCCCTCTTCCGCCGAGCTGACGAAGAAAAAGTCGCGATCCGCGCCCCCGAACATGGAGTTCGGGCCGTTCCCCCCGAAGAATGTGTCGCTGCCAAGACCGCCGAACAGCGTATCGTTGCCGTCTCCACCGAACAGCGTATCGTTCCCGTCGCCGCCATAGAGCTTGTCGTCGCCATCACCGCCGAACAGCGTGTCATCGCCCGACCCGCCGAACAGCGTATCGTTCCCGTCGCCGCCGAAGACGACATCGTCGCCCGGCCCGCCAAACAGCGTGTCGTCGCCGGCACCACCGTAGACGGTGTCATTGCCCAGCCCGGCGATGACCGTGTCATTCCCCGCCAGCGCGAAGACAAGATCGTCATCGGGGCCGTGGCCGGGGATCAGCGCGTCGCCCGCGTCGATCCGGTCGCCCTCGGGATCACCATCATAGTTGATGTCGATGAGGTCGTCACCGCTCGTGCCCAGCACGGTGCCATCAAGCGCGCGACCACCATCGCCATCGTCGCCATCATCGTCGCCATCGTCATCGCCGTCCTCGTCGCCATCATCATCCCCGTCGTCGCCATCATCCTCGGGGTCCTTCAGGAACTCGAGGATGCCGGAGAAGGTGATGACCTCGCCGGTCGGGTTACCCTTGTCATCCAGCAGCTGTATCTCGCCCACCCAGCCGTCGTCCGTCAGCTCTGTCGGCCCGAACCGGTAGGGCCCGATGCCCCGCAGGTCGAGGACGGTGATGCCCGACGCAGACTGATCTTCGTTCGTTCCGAAGTTCGTATTGGTGTCCGACATCCTACATCTCCTGCTTGCCCGGTGCCACGCATGTGGGCCAGACCAAAAACTTTCCGGGCGAACCGATCCTGCCCGCACCACATGCCGGACGTCATCCGGCGCAAAAAACCCGAAGCATAACGGCGGATCACATGATCCGTCTTGCAGACAGGCAGGGACCCGTTCCCCGGGACCCGGGTTGCCCCCCGACAACCCGCCTCAACGATCAAAGGCAATTTAAGAAATATCCACCGATCCCGTCCGGCGAAAGCGAAAAGTGTCCGAAAGCGGGCGCGGAGGTGGCAGACAAGGGTCCGGCCCGATCGGTGGGGCGGGTGGCGATCAGGCCGCGATCGGGCCGATTGTTTCCGCACCAAGGCGCTTCGGTCGCCCCCCAGGCGCAAAACAAGTCATGTTCCCATGGCGTGGGGCGGAACGGCACCGAAATTGTTTCTGCCAGCGAAATGATCGCGCAGTCTGGTCTGACAGCAAGTTGACCAAACCGGCCGCTTTTCGCGCATCTCGGCTGCGTCAACGGATGGGAACCAATCGGGGCCACAGCCGGTCATTGCGTCGGTCCCCGTCGCGAATCATTGCCGCACGGCGGAACCGAGGGCCCAACCCTCCATCGCCAGCCGCAATCCGACCTCTGCCCGCATGATCAGGGCATGCATCGCCTCGGTGGCAGCCTTCGCGTCGCGCGCGCGGACGCAATCGATGATCCGGGCATGCTCGTCGCAGACCTCCTGCAGCAAGGCTTCGCTGCGCGGCTGGCTGTTGCGGCTGGCCTCGAAGGCCTGAAGCAGCGCGCCCTCCATCGCCTCGAACAGATAGGTCAGCACCCGGTTGCCACCGGCAAGCGCCATCGCCTGGTGAAAGGTCACGTCGGCGCGGTCGAAGGCATCGCCCGAGCGAACGTCCCCCTCGTCGATCTGTCCGGCGGCGCGGCGCATATCGGCCAGCGCCGCCTCGACTGCGGCAAGG
>JAFIEN010000287.1 GCA_020832515.1 Rubellimicrobium sp.
AGATCGCCAAGAAGCTTCAGTCCGAAACGATGGAACTGATGCTGGCCGCCGGCAAGGACATGTCCGAGGACGTGAACGCCGTCGCCAAGAAGGCAACCGCCGAGATGACCGCTGCCGCCAAGAAAGCGACCGCGAAGTAAATCCCCGAATGCCACGCGCCGCGCCGTATTTTCGCGCGCGGGCGGAGGATACGGGCATTGACGAGTGACGGGCGGGCTGCAATGCAGCTCGCCCTTTCCTTTTTTGCAACTGCGGCGTAGCCTCGACACTGAAAAGCCGGGGAGGGCGACACATGGCCGAGACGGGCAAGCCGCTGCTGATCAAGCGCTATGCAAGCCGCCGCCTCTACAACACCGAGACCAGCGACTACGTGACGCTCGAGGATATCGCCTCGTTCATCCGCACGGGCCGCGACGTGCAGATCGTCGACCTCAAATCCGGCGATGATCTGACCCGGCAATACCTTCTGCAGATCATTGCCGAGCATGAAAGCCGGGGCGAGAACATGCTGCCGGTCGACGTGCTGACCGATCTTGTCCGCAGCTATACGACGCAGGCCGCCTCTGTCGTGCCGCAGTTTCTGGCTGCAAGTTTCGAGATGCTGCGGGAAGGCCAGTCCAAGATGATGGACAACATGACCAAGGTCAATCCGATGGCCAAGCTGCCGGGCTTCGATGCGATGCGCGCCCAGCAGGAGGCCTTCTTCAAGGCGATGACCGGTGGAATGATGCCCGGGGCCGGGTCTGATGACCCGGGGACCGAGGCGCCGCCGCAGGGTGACGATCTTGAGGCGATCCGCAAGCAGCTGAGCGAGTTGCAGGCCCGGCTGTCACGCTTGGACAAGTAACGGGATGGGCCGGTAACGGAGCGACAAAGTAACGGGATCGGTGTGCGGCGTCCGACAGGGCGTGATCCCGGGCGCGACCCTGCGCCTGCTCCGACCGTGCCGGCACAAGCAGGCACGCTGGTTTTTGCCGCAGGCCCGCTATCTTGCCGAACGAAGATCATGGATTGACCACGGCAGGCCCCGATGCGCTGGAACGAGACGATCGACGCCTATTGCGAACGGGTCGGCCCCGGGTTCTGGGCCGAGCCGGTCAACGCGCTGACCAATGTCGCCTTCCTGATCGCGGCGCTTTGGCTGTGGCGCGCATCGCGCGGCCTGATCCTGGCGCAGATCCTCTGCATCATTCTCTTCGTCATCGGCATCGGATCGTTCATGTTCCATACCTTCGCCACCCGCTGGGCGGCGCTGGCCGATGTGCTGCCGATCCTGTTGTTCATCCTGACCTATCTCTTCGCCGCCAACCTGCACTTCTGGCGCTGGCCGCCCTGGGCTGCAATCCTTGGTACGCTGGCATTCATCCCCTATGCCGCTGCGCTCACGCCGTTGTTCATGCAGGTGCCCTTCCTTCGGATCTCGTCCTTCTACTGGTCCGTCCCGGTCCTGATCCTGGCCTATGCCGGCTTTCTTCGACGCCGCCACCCCGCCACGGCGCAGGGTCTGGCCATCGGCGCGGGCATCCTGAGCGTGAGCCTCGTCTTCCGTTCGGTCGACGGCGGCCTCTGCAGCCACCTGCCACTGGGCACGCATTTCATGTGGCACCTTCTGAACGCGGTGATGCTGGGCTGGATGATCGCGGTCTACACGCGCCACATGCACGGGTCTGCGCAAGGGGCGGGGGTGGTCGCGCCTGCCGAAACCCATTGAGCGCGCGGCCTTGCAGCCCGTCGCCCCCCCGACTAAACGATCCCCGTCAACCACCCCGAGGTGCCCATGTCCATCGACCTTGAGACCGCCCGCAAGGTGGCCCATCTGGCCCGCATCCGCGTCGAGGAGGATCGCCTGCCCGCGCTCGCGGCCGAGTTCAACGCGATACTCGGCTTTGTCGAGCAACTGAACGAGGTGGATGTGACCGGGGTCGAGCCGATGACCTCGGTCACGCCGATGCGTCTGAAGCGGCGCGAGGATGTGGTGACCGACGGCAACCGGCAGGCCGCGGTTCTTGCCAATGCGCCCGATGCGCGCGAGGGGTTCTTTGCCGTGCCGAAAGTGGTGGAATGACCGCGCTGACCGACCTGACCATCGCCGGTGCCCGCGATTGCCTCCGCAAGGGCGAGGTGACGGCGACCGAGCTGACCGAGGCCTGCATCACCGCCGTCGAGGCGGCCGACACGCTGAACGCCTTCGTCCACAAGACGCCCGACATCGCCCGCGCCCAGGCCGCTGCCGCCGATCAGCGCCTCAAGGCGGGGGATGCGCCCGATCTGTGCGGCATTCCGCTTGGGATCAAGGACCTGTTCTGCACAAGGGGCGTGCCCTCGCAGGCGGCTTCGCGCATCCTTCAGGGCTTTCGTCCGGAATACGAATCCACCGTCACGCAGCAGCTCTTCGATCAGGGCGCGGTGATGCTGGGCAAGCTGAACATGGATGAATTCGCCATGGGCAGCTCGAATGAAACCTCGTGCTACGGGGATGCCGTCAATCCCTGGCGCGTGGACGACCGCCTTCTGACCCCCGGCGGATCGTCAGGCGGGTCGGCGGCGGCGGTCGCGGCGGGCCTCTGCCTTGGCGCGACCGGCACCGATACCGGCGGCTCGATCCGCCAGCCGGCTGCCTTCACCGGCATCACCGGCATCAAGCCCACCTACGGCCGGGTCAGCCGGTGGGGGATCGTGGCCTTCGCATCCTCTCTCGATCAGGCCGGTCCCATGACGCGCGACGTGCGCGACGCGGCGATCATGCTGGCGGCCATGTCGGGCCATGATCCGAAGGATTCGACCAGCGCCGACCTGCCTGTCCCCGATTTCGAGGCGGCCCTGACCGGCGATATCCGCGGCCAGACCATCGGCATTCCCCGCGAATATCGCATGGACGGCATGCCCCCCGAGATCGAGGCGCTGTGGTCCCGGGGCGCCGAGATGCTGCGGGACGGGGGCGCAAGGATCGTCGACATCTCGTTGCCGCATACGAAATACGCGCTGCCCGCCTATTACGTCATCGCGCCGGCCGAAGCCTCCTCGAACCTTGCCCGCTACGACGGCGTGCGCTTCGGACATCGCGCGACGCTTGCGCAGGGCGACGGCGTGACCGAGATGTACGAAAAGACTCGTGCCGAGGGCTTCGGCCCCGAGGTGCAGCGGCGCGTGATGGTGGGCACCTATGTGCTGTCGGCCGGCTTCTATGATGCCTATTACAACCGCGCCCGTCGTGTCCGCGCGCTGATCAGGCGGGATTTCGAGGCGGTCTTCGCGGATGGCGTGGATGCGATCCTGACCCCCGCCACCCCCTCGGCCGCCTTCGGACTGGGCGAAATGGCCGCTGCCGATCCGATCCAGATGTATCTCAACGATGTCTTCACGGTGACGGTCAATCTGGCGGGGCTGCCGGGTATCTCGGTGCCGGCAGGTCTCGATGCAAATGGTTTGCCGCTGGGACTTCAACTGATCGGGCCGCCATGGGAAGAAGGCGATCTGTTGAATATCGCCTATTCACTGGAACGTGCGGCCAATTTCGTGGAAAAGCCGTCACGGTGGTGGTAATGGCACCCAAATGGTGTCTTTGCGGAGAGCAGACGTGAGACTGGTGATCCTGATGTCAGTGGCCGGACTGGCCTTGTCTGCCTGCGGACCTTCCGTCCCCGACAGCGGGGTGGGATTTGGCGATTATGCGCAGTTCGAACGCAACCAGGCACAGCGTACCGCGGCCCTTGCGGGGGCCACGCTTCCCACGACACAGCCCGGCCTTCCAGCACCATCCGCGGTGACGACCGGCGGGATCGGATCGTCCGACCTTGCTGCGGCGGGGATCGGCGGAGGCGGTGCAGGGGCACCGATGGCAGCTCCGATGGGGCAGGGGGCCACCCAGGCGGCGATGATCGGGGATTTCCAGGTGCCGCAGGCCGTCACGCGCCCCGGCGGGATCGAGGCCAGCCCCACCAATGCCGCACCACAGATTGTCGGTGCAGCCCCGGCCCCTGCGGGCAATTCCGGCGGGCGCATCTCGGACGAGCAGGATTTCGACGCCGTTGCCACGCGCGAAAGCATCGAAAGCGACGCGATCCGCCGTCAGCAGCAGGCTGCGCAATATCAGGTGATCGCGCCGACCGCGCTGCCCGACCCGCCGCGATCGACCGGCCCGAATATCGTCGAATACGCGCTGAACGCGCCGAATAGCCGGGGACAGGCCTGGTACAGCCGCCCGATCTTTGCGACTCAGGCCCGGTTCGAGCGCAATTGCTTGCGCTACCGCTCGCCCGACGAGGCGCAGCGCGAGTTCCTGTCGCGCGGCGGACCCGAGCGCGACCCGCTTGGCATCGACCCGGATGGGGACGGCTTTGCCTGCGGATGGGATCCGGCACCGTTCCGCGCTGCCATGGGCCGCAACTGAACCAGCCGCTTTCGCCCAACCACGGGCCGCGCCGGGATGGCTTGCGACCCGGTCTGATCGTCCTGCATTTCACCGGCATGACCACTTTCGAGGCGGCGCTGGCGCGTCTCTGCGACCCGGTGCATCAGGTTTCGTCGCACTACCTGATCTCGGAAGGGGGCGAGGTTCTGACCCTGGTGCCCGAGCCCCTGCGCGCATGGCATGCGGGGGCGGGGACATGGGCCGGGGCAGGCGATGTCAACTCGCGCTCGATCGGGATCGAGCTCGCAAATCCCGGCAACGTGCCCTTCGCCCAACCGCAGATGCGCGCGCTCGAACGCCTGCTGCCCGGGATCATGGCGCGCTGGAACATCCCGCCGGAAGGTGTCATCGGCCATTCCGACATGGCGCCCCTGCGCAAGGCCGATCCCGGCCCGCGCTTCGACTGGCGCCGCCTGGCGCTTGGCGGCCTGTCGGTCTGGCCCGAAACGGAGGAGGTGGCCAAGGTCGATCCGGCCGCCTTCCATGCCGATCTTGTCCGCTTCGGCCATGATGCCAACCTGTCGCACGACACGGCCCTTGCTGCCTTTCGACTGCGCTTTCGGCCCCATGCGCGCGGCCCGCTCGACCGCCACGATTGCGCGATGGCCGCCGATCTTGCCCGTCGCTTTGCAGCCGCCCGGCCCGCCGACCCGGCCAGTTGACCCGGTCCCGACAAGCGCCTAGATCATGCGCACGCGCGGATGGCTGGATGATCGCGGGGGCCTTCGGGCCGACGAGGAAAGTCCGGACTCCGGAAAGCACGGTGCCGGGTAACGCCCGGCCGGGGTAACCCGAGGGAAAGCGCCACAGAGAAGAGACCGCCACCTGCCCGGAAACGGGCAGCGGCAAGGGTGAAACGGTGGGGTAAGAGCCCACCGCGGGACGGGCAACCGGACCGGCAC
>JAFIEN010000288.1 GCA_020832515.1 Rubellimicrobium sp.
GCGTCGGCTTCGGCAAGGGCAAGGCCAAGGAAGTGCCCGAGGCGATCCGCAAGGCCACCGAACAGGCACGTCGCAGCATTGTGCGCATTCAGTTGCGCGAGGGCCGGACGCTGCATCACGATGTCGAGGGCCGTCATGGCGCCGGCCGCGTGGTGATGCGGACTGCGGTTGCGGGGACGGGCATCATCGCCGGTGGGCCGATGCGCGCCGTGTTCGAGATGCTGGGCGTGCAGGACGTCGTGTCCAAGTCGCTGGGCTCAAGCAACCCCTACAACATGATCCGCGCCACGATGGACGGCCTGAAGCGCGAGCAATCGCCGCGCGCTGTGGCCCAACGCCGGGGCAAGAAGGTGGCCGACATCCTGCGCAAGCCCGATGAGATGGCCGAGGCACCGGCCGAGACTGTGGAGGCCTGAGGAACATGGCGAAGACCATCGTCGTCAAGCAGATCGGCTCGCCGATCCGCCGCCCGGACGTTCAGCGCCAGACGCTGATCGGCCTGGGCCTGAACAAGATGCACCGCACGCGCGAACTGGAAGACACGCCTGCCGTGCGGGGCATGGTGAATTCGATCTCGCATCTGGTCGAGATCGTCGAGGAGCGGGGCTGACAGCCCGACAGGGCTGACGGAAAATGAGATTTTCCGTCGCCCCCGACACAGGCCGTGTCCGTCCCCGGTGTCGCTACCGGGGGCGTTTCCGGCGAAAAGGAGTAGCGACATGAAACTGAACGAACTGCACGACAACGAAGGCGCGACCAAGCGCAAGAAGCGCATCGGCCGGGGCCCGGGTTCGGGCAAGGGCAAGATGGGCGGACGCGGCATCAAGGGCCAGAAGTCGCGCTCGGGCGTTGCGATCAATGCCTATGAAGGCGGCCAGATGCCGCTCTACCAGCGGCTTCCCAAGCGCGGCTTCAACAAGCCCAACCGCAAGGAATTTGCTGTGGTGAACCTGGGTCTGATCCAGAAGTTCATCGACGCCGGCAAGATCGACGCCACGGCTGCGATCACCGAGGATGTGATGGTTGCCTCGGGCCTTGTCCGGCGCAAGCGTGACGGGATCCGGGTGCTTGCCAAGGGCGATTTCACCGCGAAGGCCATGATCACCGTGACCGGCGCATCCTCGGGCGCGGTCGAGGCCGTTTCGAAGGCCGGCGGGTCGCTGACTGTGGCCGCCGGGGATGTTGCGGCCGAGTAACGGCTTGTGAAGCGCGGCCGCCGCGCTTAGATCACTGGCAGGATTTCCTTGCGCCGCCGCCCGGAAAGACCCGGCTGGCGGCGCATCCATGATGAGAGAGAGCGCGCTCCATGGCTTCAGCAGCAGAGCAGATGGCGTCCAACATGAGCTGGCAGGCCTTCGGAAAGGCCACCGAGCTTCGCCAACGCATCATGTTCACCATCGGCCTTCTGATCGTCTACCGGATCGGCACCTATATTCCGGTTCCGGGCATCGACGGTGCACAGTTGCGCAACTTCATGGATGATGCGGCAGCCGGCATCGGCGGGATCCTGTCGATGTTCACCGGCGGTGCCCTGGCCCGGATGGGGATCTTCGCGCTGGGGATCATGCCGTATATCTCGGCCTCGATCATCATGCAGCTCATGTCGGCCCTGTACGAGCCGCTCAAGCAGCTGAAGAAGGAAGGCGAGCAGGGCCGCAAGAAGATCAACCAGTATACCCGCTACTTCACGGTCGTGCTGGCCACATTTCAGGCCTACGGTCTGGCGGTCGGGCTGCAGGCCGGCGATCTGGCGTCAGATCCGGGCGTGTTCTTCATCGCCTCCTGTGTCATCACGCTGGTGGGCGGCACGATGTTCCTGATGTGGCTGGGCGAGCAGATAACCGCCCGCGGCATCGGCAACGGCATCTCGCTGATCATCTTCGTGGGCATCATCGCCGAACTGCCCCAGGCCTTTGCACAGTTCTTCAGCCAGGGCCGCGCGGGTGCGATCGGCGTGCCGACGATCCTTGGCGTGCTGATCATGATGGTCGTGACGCTGACGTTCGTCGTCTTCATGGAACGCAGCCTGCGCAAGATCCACATCCAGTATCCGCGCCGGCAAGTCGGAATGAAGGTGTACGACGGGGGTTCGTCCCATCTTCCGATCAAGGTGAACCCGGCGGGCGTCATCCCGGCGATTTTCGCGTCGGCCCTTCTTCTCCTGCCGACGACGCTCTCGACCTTCTCGGGGCAGGGCACGACAGGCCCGGTGATGTCATGGCTCCTGAACTATTTCGGGCCCGGGCGACCGCTGTATCTTCTGTTCTTCACGGTCATGATCGTCTTCTTCACCTATTTCTACACGCGCGAAGTTGCCTTCAAGACCGAGGATGTGGCCGAGAACCTCAAGAATCAGAACGGGTTCATTCCCGGCATCCGCCCCGGAAAGAAGACGCAGGACTATCTGGATTACGTGGTGACGCGAATCCTGGTGCTGGGCTCGGGTTATCTGGCGCTGGTGTGCCTTCTGCCCGAGGTGATGCGGGCCGAACTGGTCGTCCCGTTCTATTTCGGCGGCACGTCGATCCTGATCATCGTGTCGGTTGGCATGGACACGATCCAGCAGGTCCAGTCGCATCTTCTGGCGCATCAATACGAGGGTCTGATCGAGAAGTCCCAGCTACGCGGCCGGCGTGGCAACGGGTCGACCAAGCCGCGGCCGCGGGGGCCGGCGCGTCGATGAACATCATTCTTCTTGGCCCGCCCGGTGCGGGCAAGGGCACCCAGGCGCGACGTCTGGTGGACGAACGCAACATGGTACAGCTCTCGACCGGCGACATGCTGCGCGAGGCGCGGACGAGTGGCACGGAGATGGGCCTCAAGGTGGCCCAGGTGATGGACAATGGCCATCTTGTCACGGACGAGATCGTCATCGGCCTGATCCGGGAACGCCTGACCGGGGCACAGCCCGAGGGCGGCTACATCTTCGACGGCTTTCCCCGGACGCTCGCCCAGGCCGACGCGCTGGGCGAGTTGATGGCGGACGTCGGCCAGTCCATCGCCCGGGTGATCGAGATGTCCGTGGATGACGATGTGCTTGTCGCCCGCGTCACCGGCCGGTCGACCTGCGGCGACTGTGGCGAGGTCTATCACGACGTGACCCGCCCGATTCCCGCTGACGGGGCTTGCGTGAAATGCGGCGGCCGGACCTTCAAGCGCCGTGCCGACGACAACGAGGCCAGCCTGAGGACGCGGCTCATGGCCTATTACAAGCAAACGTCGCCGCTGATCGGCTATTTCCATGCCAAGGGCAATCTCTCGACCGTGGACGGCCTGGCCGAAATCGACACGGTGGCCGCATGCATCGCAGAGCTGCTGGCCTGACCGCTGCCATGCGCCGGATGCGAAAAAGCGCTTGACAGGGTATTGACGCCCCGGCCTTCTACTCCTAGACAGCCGTGACCCGCCTTGGCCGCCAGCCGGGGTGGGCTTTCGTTTTGGGCGGAGAACCTGCCCGAGACAGACCACCTCTCAGGACAGTGGCCCGTGCGGAGTGATGCCGGCCTGGCCGTTGTGAAAAAAGGTTCCGGCATGACGGAACCGCAACGAAAGGAAAGACACCGTGGCACGTATTGCCGGCGTGAACATCCCGACTGCAAAGCGGGTTCCCATCGCGCTTACCTATATCACCGGGATCGGCCCGTCGATCGCCAAGCAGATTTGTGACGCGACCAAGATCGATCAGGCGCGGCGGGTCAACGAACTGACCGATGCCGAAGTTCTGGCGATCCGCGAATTCATCGACGCCAATGTCACCGTCGAGGGCGACCTGCGCCGCGAAGTGACCATGAACATCAAGCGCCTGATGGACCTTGGCTGCTACCGTGGCCTGCGCCATCGCCGCAACCTTCCCGTTCGCGGCCAGCGGACCCATACCAACGCGCGCACGCGCAAGGGCCCTGCAAAGGCCATTGCCGGCAAGAAGAAATAGGGGGGCTGACCGATGGCACGTGATACCCGTCGCGGAGGCAAGAAGAAGGTCTCCAAGAACATCGCCGCCGGTGTGGCGCATGTGAATTCGTCGTTCAACAACACCAAGATCCTGATCTCGGACGTGCAGGGCAATGCGATCGCCTGGTCCTCGGCCGGGACGATGGGGTTCAAGGGCTCGCGCAAATCCACGCCTTATGCTGCGCAACTTGCGGCCGAGGATGCGGGCCGCAAGGCGCAGGAACATGGCGTCAAGACCCTCGAGGTCGAGGTGCAGGGGCCGGGATCAGGCCGCGAATCGGCGCTCCGTGCGCTGGCGGCCGTGGGCTTCAACATCACCTCGATCCGCGACGTGACGCCGATGGCGCATAACGGCTGCCGGCCGCCCAAGCGCCGCCGCGTCTGATCGAAGACAACCAATCAGGGGGCCGCGTTTCGACGCGGCCCCGTTTCGCCGTTTGAAACCTCGGGAGTCCGTTTCTTGGACATGGGAGACCGGACAGGTATGGAGGGACGCATGATCCACAAGAATTGGGCCGAATTGATCAAGCCGATGCAGCTTGATGTGAAGCCGGGCGACGATCCGACGCGCCAGGCGACGGTCGTGGCCGAACCGTTGGAGCGGGGCTTCGGCCTGACGCTGGGCAATGCGCTGCGGCGCGTGCTTCTGTCGTCGCTGCAGGGGGCCGCGATCACTGCCGTGCAGATCGACAATGTGCTGCACGAGTTTTCGTCCGTCCCCGGTGTGCGCGAGGATGTGACCGACATCGTCCTCAACCTCAAGGGCGTGGCGATCCGGATGGAGGTCGAGGGGCCCAAGCGCCTGACCGTTCAGGCCAGGGGGCCGGGCGTCGTGACGGCGGGCGATATCTCGGAATCGAACGGGATCGAGATCCTGAACAAGGATCATGTGGTCTGCCATCTTGATGACGGCGCAACGCTGTACATGGAACTGACCGTGAACAACGGAAAGGGCTATGTCTCGGCCGACAAGAACAAGCCCGAGGATGCGCCGATCGGTCTGATGGCGATCGACGCGATCTATTCCCCGGTCAAGAAGGTCTCCTACGAGGTCACGCCCACCCGCGAGGGGCAGGTGCTGGACTATGACAAGCTGACCATGAAGATCGAGACCAACGGCTCGCTCACGCCGGATGACGCGGTGGCCTATGCGGCGCGCATCCTGCAGGATCAGCTGTCGATCTTCGTCAATTTCGACGAACCCGAGGCGGCCGGTGCCGGTTCGGTGGACGATGGGCTGGAGTTCAACCCGCTGCTTCTCAAGAAGGTGGACGAGCTGGAACTGTCGGTGCGCTCGGCCAACTGCCTGAAGAACGACAACATCGTCTATATCGGCGATCTGATCCAGA
>JAFIEN010000289.1 GCA_020832515.1 Rubellimicrobium sp.
CGCGGCAGGTGATGCGGTTGCCGGTCCAGTTGTGGAAATACTCATGCGCGACAATGCTTTCGATACGTTCGTAATTGGCATCCGTCGCCGTGTCGGGGCTGGCAAGGACGGCGGCCGAGTTGAAGATGTTCAGCCCCTTGTTCTCCATCGCGCCCATGTTGAAATCGTCCACCGCGACGATGTTGAAGACATCGAGGTCGTATTCGCGCCCGTAGACCGTTTCATCCCAGCGCATCGAAAGCTTGAGGGACTCCATCCCCCAGGCGCATTTGTGTTCGTCCCCCGGGCGCACCCAGAGGTTCAGCGCCACCTCGCGCCCCGAGGCGGTGGTGAAGCTGTCGGGATGTGCGACAAGATCCCCCGCAACCAGCGCGAAGAGATAGGCGGGCTTGGGCCAGGGGTCGTGCCATTCGGCGCGGCCAGGACCCTGGGCGACGGGGTTGCCGTTCGACAGCAGGACCGGCAGGTCGCTTTCGATGATCACGGTGAAGGGGGCCATCACATCGGGGCGGTCGGGGTAATAGGTGATCTTGCGAAAGCCTTCGGCCTCGCACTGGGTGCAATACATGCCGTTCGACATGTAGAGGCCTTCGAGCGCGGTATTGGCGGCCGGGTCGATCTCGACCTCGGCCTCCCAAAGGAAAGGGGCGGCGGGGACGGGGCAGGTCAGGCCGCCCTCGGCCGGCTCCGGCGTGATCTCTTTCCCGTCGATGCGCGCCTCGATCAGGCGCAGCGCCTCGCCATGCATGAAGAAGGCCTGAGCGGGCGCCTCGGTATTGGGGCGGAAGCGGAACCGCGACAGGACGCGGGTGGCCGAGGGGGACAGGCGAAAGGTCAGGTGAACATCCTCGACGATCCAGCCGAAGGGATTGTAATCCTTCAGGAAGATCGTCCGGGGGGCGGCGTCTTTCATCGCGTCTCTCCTGCTCGGGGGCATCCAGGTTTCGGGGCAACCGGGCCTGTGACGAAGCTAGGGCGCGCGGCCGCGGGCCGCAAGGCGGGCCTCGCCCCGGAGCGATCGCCGCCTAGCTTTGCGCCATGGCGAAGATGCGCAAGAAATCCGATCTGCCGAGCAAGACCTGCCAGACCTGCGGCCGCCCCTTCGTCTGGCGCCGGAAATGGGCGAAGGTCTGGGACAGCGTGCGCTATTGCTCGGACCGCTGCCGCGACGGGCGCATCAACCTGCGCAAGTGACGCCGTCCTGAGCGGCCGGTGGGGCAGCGTCGCGGGGGTGGTTCCGGCGGTCCGCGTCAGGCCGCCATCAACCCCTGCGCATAGGCCTCGAGCTGGGTGGCGACGATGCCCCAGCCTTCGTGAAAGCCCATCGCCCGGTGCTGTTCGGCGGTGTCGATCTTGCGGTGGCGGGCGATGGCGGTGTACTTCGTGCGCCCCCCCGGCAGTTCCTCGAAGACAAGGATCGCGGTCATGAACGGCTCGGGCGCGGGCTTCCAGCCTGCGGTATAGGCATCGGTGAAGACCAGTTTTTCGTTCGGGATCACCTCGAGGTAGATCCCCTTGTTCTCCATCACGCGGCCATCGACATCGACGGTGGTGTTGCAGGCGCCGCCCACCCGCACGTCAAGCTCGCAGGCCGTCA
This sequence comes from Rubellimicrobium sp., assembly GCA_020832515.1. Taxonomy (GTDB): domain Bacteria; phylum Pseudomonadota; class Alphaproteobacteria; order Rhodobacterales; family Rhodobacteraceae; genus JAFIEN01. The sequence goes on from JAFIEN010000289.1 coordinate 1,598, forward strand.
CCCGGTGCGGCTGCGGCATGAACCAGTGGACCAGATGTTCCGGGGTCGTCCAGCAGGTGTAGATCAGATCGCGCGGGGCAGCGATCTCGCGTTCGAGGACAAGGTCGAGCGCCGGGTCGAGATTGGCGGGGATGTGGGTCGTCATGTCGTCGTTCCTCCGTTCAGGTCCTTGAGATAGGCTTCCAGCCGGTCATGCCGTCCGTCCCAGAGCAGGCGCTGTTCGGTCATCCAGTCGCGCGCGGGGGCAAACGCGCCGGTCCTTAGCCGGCAGGTCCGCGTGCGACCCTGCTTTTCCGTCTCGATCAGTCCGCCATCCTCGAGCCGGGCGAGATGCGCCATGAACGAGGGCAGGGCCATCTCGAACGGCCGGGCAAGATCCGAGACGCTGGCCGGGCCCTCAGCCAGCCGTGCGAGGATCGCCCGGCGCGTGGGGTCGGCCAGCGAGAGGAAAAGCGTATCGAGATCCCGTGAATGCTTAGCCATTTAGCTAAGTATCAGGCATCCGCGTCGTGATGCAAGAGAATACCGGGCCTGTCGGCAAAATGATGCGAAACACGCCGCAGCGCCTGCAAAGCCGGCATCCGCGTCTATGCAGTCCGCTTCCGGGACGGGCAACCTTTTCATGACAGGGTCCAGGATGTATGGAATGGGAAAGGTCCGGGAGTAACATGACGCGACCAGTCGTCGGCATCATCGGCAACAGCTACCTGATCAACGACCGCTACCCGACCCATGCGGGCGGCACCATGAATTCTTGCGCCGTGTCACAGGTTGCCGGTTGCCTGCCGCTGATCATCCCGTCGGATCCCTCGCTTGTCTCGGTCGCCGAATTGCGTTCGATCTGCGACGGCTTCCTGCTGACCGGTGGACGCCCCAACGTGCATCCCGAGGAATATGGCGAGGCGGAAACCCCCGCCCATGGCGATTTCGACCGTGGCCGCGATGCGATCACCCTGCCGCTGATCCGCGCCTGCGTGGCCGAAGGCCAGCCCGTCTTCGGCATCTGCCGCGGGTTTCAGGAGGTGAACGTGGCCCTGGGCGGCACGCTTCACCCCGAGATCCGCGACTTGCCGGGGCGTGACAATCACCGCATGCCGCCCGATGGCACCATCGAGGAGCAATTTGCCCTGCGCCACCAGGTGACCTTCACCGAAGGCGGCGCGTTTCACCGGCTGCTTGGTGCCCGAGAGGTGATGACGAACACGTTGCACGGGCAAGGCATCAAGGATCCGGGCCGGGGCATCGTGATCGACGGCCATGCGCCCGATGGAACGCCCGAGGCGCTCTATGTGGAGGGTGCGACGGGCTTTACCCTTTCGGTCCAATGGCATCCCGAATGGAATGCCGCAAACGATCCCGTGTCGCGACCTCTGTTTCAGGCCTTCGGGGCCGCGGTGCATGACTGGGCTGCGCGGCGCAGTCCGGGGCTGATGGTGCGGCGGGCCTGAGGCGTACACCTTGCCTTAACCATGATGCGGCAGGATCCGGACATGTCGGTTCATGGTCCCATCACGCCCGCGCATTTCTACGCCCGCCTGTTCGGCAGTCAGGCCGCACGCGACGGTGCGGTGATTCGGCGCCAGGTCCGGGATGTCGAGCGTTTTGTCGGACGCGAGGCCTTTCTGAAGGAAATGGCACGGCGCGGGTTTCCCGTCTTCGAGAATGCGGGGCAGTTCATCGTCTTCTGCAACAACGGGCCGATCCGCCGGCTTGTGTAGGGCGGCGATTTCTGTGCAGAAATCGCAGCGGAAAATGTACATTTTCCGCCACCCAGGCCCGAAGGAGGCGCTTTGATGAAACGGTCCCGCATCAACGAGATCATGGCCGAGGCCGATGACCTGATCCGCAGCCACGGCTTCACCCTTCCGCCCTTCGCCTACTGGACCCCGGAGGAATTCAAGGCCCGCACGGATGCCGCCGAGCACATCATCCAGTCGCGTTGCGGCTGGGACATCACCGATTACGGCCGCGGCGCGTTCGACCGGCTGGGCCTGTTCCTTTTCACCCTGCGCAACGGGCGGCTGGCGGATCTGCAAAGCGGCGGCGGCATGTGCTATGCCGAAAAGCTGCTGATCGCCCGGCAGGACCAGCTTTCGCCCATGCATACCCATGTCATCAAGGCCGAGGACATCATCAACCGCGGGGGCGCCACGCTGGTCGTGGAACTGTTCGGTTCGGACGACGCGGGCAGGTGTTCGAACGATCGCGGTGGCAGCGTATGGTGCGACGGGATTCGCGTCGACTATGGCCCTGGCCAGAAACTGCGCCTTGCCCCCGGCGAAAGCGTCACGCTTCTGCCCGGCGACTGGCATGCCTTCTGGGGCGAGGGCGGGGACGTGCTGATCGGCGAGGTCTCGACCGTGAACGATGACGAGATGGACAACATCTTCCGCGAACCGATCGGTCGTTTTGCCCGGATCGACGAGGATGTCGCCCCCACCCACCTTCTGGTCAGCGACTATGCGACCTGGTTGTCCTGATCAGGTGACCGCCGCCCTTGCGCGATGCGCGGGATCGTCCCAGAGGCGGTCCCGCATCACGCGTGCCAGGATCGCGGTGGCACGGTCGACGTCATCCTCGTCGATGAAAAGCGGCGTGAAGCCGAAGCGCATGATGTCGGGCGCGCGGAAATCGCCGACCACGCCATGCGCGATCAGCGCGCGGATCGCTGCATAGCCCTCGCTGAAACGGAAACTGACCTGGCTGCCGCGCCGGTCATGGTCGCGGGGTGTCACAAGCTCAAGCATCGGGCAGGTGGCCTCGACCCCGGCGATGAAGCGGTCGGTCAGCCTGAGCGAGGCAGCCCGCAGCGCCGCCAGATCGACCCCGTCCCAGATGTCGAGCGCGGCCTCCAGAGCCGCCATGGCCAGCACCGGGGGTGTGCCCACGCGCATCCGCTCGATCCCCGCACCGGGGCGATAGGAGAGGTCGAAGGCGAAGGGTGCCTCATGCCCCAGCCAGCCCGAAAGCGCGGGCGGCGCGCGGTCCGCATGGCGGGGCGAGACATAGATGAAAGCGGGCGCGCCCGGCCCGCCGTTGAGGTATTTGTAGGTGCAGCCGACCGCGAAATCGGCCCGTCCGCCCGCCACATCCACCGCAAGCGCGCCTGCCGAATGCGCCAGATCCCAAAGCGCCAGCGCGCCCATCCGATGCGCCTGCTCCGTGATCGCCGCCATGTCGTGCCGCCGCCCGGTGCGGTAGTCGATCTCGGTCGCCATCACGACGGCGACGTCGTCGGTGATGGCCGCGAGCAGCGCCTCGGGTTCGACCACGCGCAGCTCGTGGCCACGCTCGAGCAGCGCCACAAGCCCCTCGGCCATGTAGAGGTCCGAGGGAAAATTCCCGCTGTCCGACAGGATGACCTTGCGGCCCCGCGCCATCATCAGCCCGGCCGACAGCGCCTGATAGACCTTGACCGACAGCGTGTCGCCAAGTGTCACATGGCCAGGCTCGGCCCCGATCAGCCGCCCGATCCGGTCGCCCAGCGCCGTGGGCTGACGCATCCAGCCGGCCCCGTCGCGCCCGCCCCTGTTCCAGCCGCCGATCAGCATCTCGCCCCATTCGGCCTGCATGACTTGCGCCATGCGGGCCGGGGCCGTCGTCGGCCGCGGCCCCAGCGAATTGCCGTCCAGATAGCTCACACCCTCGGGCAGGTGAAACATGGCCTTGGTGGCG
>JAFIEN010000290.1 GCA_020832515.1 Rubellimicrobium sp.
CCCCCCCCCCCCCCCCCCCCCCCCCCCCCTGCACCGCCTCAACGTGCGACCCATGCCCCATCCTTGGCACTCGAAGCGATGCAGGCGTTGATGAACCACATCCCGTCAAGCCCCGCCTCGATCCCCGGCAGAAGCGCGCCATCGCCCGTGCCCTGGATCAGATCCGCCGCATCCTTGTACAGCGTGGCGAAGCCTTCGAGATAGCCTTCGGGATGGCCCGGCGGGATCCGCGTCCAGTCGCTGCCGCCGCCGCCAAGGCCCGCACCGCCCCGCGTCAGAAGCTGCTTGGGCTGGCCGAAGGGGGCATATGTCATGACGTTGGGGTTCTCCTGCCCCCATTCGATCCCGCCCTTGTCGCCATAGATGCGCAGGCGCAGGCCGTTCTCGTTGCCCGGTGCGACCTGACTGGCCCAGACCATGCCCCGCGCGCCGCCTTCGAAGCGCAGCAGGATATGGGCGTTGTCATCAACCTTGCGGCCTTCGCCGAAGCTTTGCAGATCGGCCGAAAGCGCCGCAGTCTTCAGCCCCGTGACAAAGCCCAGAAGGTTGTAGGCATGGGTGCCGATATCCCCGATCGCCCCGCCGCCGCCCGAGCGGGCCGGGTCGGTGCGCCAGTCGGCCTGCTTGTTGCCGGTGCCCTCGATCACCTCGGTCAGCCAGTCCTGCGCATATTCGGCCTGCACGATGCGCAGCTTGCCCAGCTTGCCCTCGGCCACCATCTGGCGGGCCTGACGGATCAGCGGATAGCCGGTGTAGTTATGCGTCAGGATGAACTTCGCGCTTGAGGACTTGACCGCATCCGCGATGGCCTGCGCCTGATCCTCTGTCGCGGCCAGCGGCTTGTCGCAGATCACGTTGATGCCGGCCTCAAGGAAGGCGATGGCGGGGCCCGCGTGCATGTGATTGGGGGTGACGATGGCCACCGCCTCGATCCCGTCTTCGCGCGCGGCCTCGGCCCGGGCCATGTCCTCGTAGCTCGCGTAGGAGCGGTCGGGGGCGATGCCCAGTTCCGCCGCACTTGCCGCCGCGCGGGCCGCGTCCGAGGACAGGGCACCGGCCGTCAGCTCGTAACGGTCGTCGATGCGGCTGGCGATGCGGTGGACGGCACCGATGAAGGCCCCCTGCCCGCCGCCGACCATGCCAAGGCGCACCCTGCGATGTGAGGTTGTCATATGCTCTCTCCCTTTTCTGTCGCGGCCTCTGCCCATCCTTTGCGGATCAGCGTGATGGCCTCGGTGTAAACCTGTTCGGGGCTGTCGAACAACGGCCGCCAGATTCGGGTTGCGGCGGCCAGATCGGGCAGGGCCTGCCCGAAGGCCTCGACCGTCAGCCAGTCGTCATAGCCTGCCGCCCGCAAGGCCGCGAAGGCCGCGGCAAAGTCGATATGCCCGCGCCCCGGTATGCCACGATCATTTTCGGAAATGTGGATATGGGTGGGGCGGCAGGTGCCGATGACGCCCGCCGGGTCCGCCTCTTCGATATTCGCGTGGAACGTGTCGTAGAGCCAGCCGTAGTTCGGCCGCCCGACCTCGGCCACCAGCCGGGCCGCCTGCGCGGCGGTGTTAAGTGCGTAGCATTCGAACCGGTTCAGCGGCTCCACCGCCAGCCGAAGCGCATCGCCCGCATGGTCGGCCATCGCCTGATGCGCGCGCACCAATGCCGCCCATTCCGCCCCGGTCGGGCCGGAACCGGAGAATTCGGCCAAGGGCTGGGTGAACGGCCCGATCAGCACCTCGGCCCCAAGCGCGACCGCCCGGTCCACCAGCCGCTTGAGATGGTCGATCCCCGCCTGTGCTACGCCTGCGTCAAGGCTCATCGGGTTGACCGACGCATCGGGCACCCCGCCCGAGGCGGTAGGGATCAGGCCCATGTCGGCCATCACCCCGCGCAATTGGGCACAGGCGGCGGGGGTGCTGCCGGTCACCGGGATCTCGGCCCCGTCATAGCCCGCCGCTTTCAACGCCTGCAGGACCGGCCAGTGTGGCCGGCCCACTTCCGTCGTCCAGAGCAGGAGCGAAAAGCCGATCTTCACCGCGAATGGCCGCTCAGAGGCCCAGCATCTTCCTGATGGCCGCGTCGTCGCGCGACCCCCCCGCGAAATCGTCGAAGGCCTTGCCCGTCACCTCGATCAGGTGCTGCGCGATGAAGGGCGCCCCTTCCGCCGCCCCCTGTTCGGGCGACTTGATGCAGCATTCCCATTCCAGAACGGCCCATGAATCATAGCCATATTGCGTCAGCTTCGAGAAGATCGACGAGAAATCGACCTGCCCGTCGCCCAGCGACCGGAACCGCCCGGCCCGGTTCACCCAGGGCTGATAGCCGGAGTAGACGCCCTGTCGACCGTCTGGATTGAACTCGGCATCCTTCACATGGAAGGCGTTGATCCGGTCGTGGTAGAGGTCGATGAAGGCAAGGTAATCGAGCTGCTGCAGCACGAAATGGCTGGGATCGTAGTTGATCATCGCCGCCACATGGCCGCCGCAGGCATCGAGGAACATCTCGAAGGTCGCGCCGTCGAAGACATCCTCGCCGGGGTGGATCTCGTAGCCGATGGACACGCCGTTGTCGGCGTAGTGGTCGAGGATCGGGGTCCAGCGGCGGCCAAGCTCGGCGAAGGCTTCCTCGATCAGGCCCGGCGGGCGCTGCGGCCAGGGGTAGAGGAACGGGAAGGCCAGCGAGCCGGTGAAGCTGACCGAGGTGGTCAGGCCCAGCCGTTCCGAGGCGACAGCCGCCTTCTTCATCTGGTCGATGGCCCATTCGGTGCGCGCCATCGGGTTGCCGTGGACGGCCGGCGGGGCGAAGGCGTCGAAGGCCAGGTCATAGGCCGGGTTCACCGCCACAAGCTGGCCCTGCAGATGGGTCGACAGCTCGGTGATCTCGACGCCCGCGTCGGCGCAGATGCCCTTCACCTCGTCGCAATAGGCGGCACTTTCGGCGGCCTTTTCGAGATCGAAAAGCCGGGCGTCGAAGGTGGGAATCTGGACGCCCTTGTAGCCCAGGCCTGCGGCCCATTTCGTGATGCCTTCCAGCGTGTTGAAGGGGGCCGCATCGCCGGCGAACTGGGCAAGGAACAGGGCGGGGCCCTTGATCTGGGTGGTCATGGCTCTCTCTTCCGTCTTTGCTTTCGGGCCTCTGGCCTCAGGGTTGTCCGACATCCGTGTCGCTGGGCACGTCAAGGCCCTGCATCGACGGCAGGTCGGGTTCCCTTATGGCTTGGATCGCGGCGCGCGCCAAGAACTCGCCCGCCTCGCGCACATGTTCCTCGACGACCTGCAGACCGGGCCGGAACAGCCGCAGGAACGCGACCGAGCCCTTGGCGAAGACGTCGATATCCTCGCCCAGCCGATGTCCGCAGCCTTCGAGCGCGCCGACGACGGCCATCGTGGCCGAGGTCGAGGAACAGATCAGACCGTCCACCTGCGGATGGGCGCGCAGGAAGGCCTCGGTCACGGCGCGGACCTGTTCGCCCCGGTCGTCGCTGGTCACCCCGGGCACGCGAATCAGGTCAAGGCCATGACGGCGGGCAGCGGTCGTGGCGCCCTCGAGCGTGTTCTGCGCATAGTTCTGGGCCATCGGGGGCGCGACGACGGCGATGTGTCGGCGCCCCATGCGCGCAAGCCGGTCGACGGCGATGCGCCCGAAGGCGGTGTTGTCGAAGTCGAAATAGGCGTGCCGCTCGGCCAGATCGTCGCGGCCATGCGTCACGAAGGGAAAGCCCAGGTCGAGCAGATAGCGCACGCGCGCATCCTGTGCCTCGGTCTGGTTGAAGATGATGGCATCAGCCGAACCCGTCTCGACGATGTAGCGGATCGGGCGCATCGGGTCTTCGTCGGGGAAATAGGGCGTGATGATCATGTGATAGGACGTGCCCCGCAGCGCCCCCGCGATCGACGATATCAGCCGGCCCGTCTGGTTGTCGTGGTCGGTCGAGATGACAAGGCTGATCACATTGGTCCGCCCCGTGCGCAGCCGCACGCCGGCCCGATTCGGGACATAGCCGATCTCGTCGGCGATTCGCCGGACCAGCGCCTTGGTCTGCGCCCCGATATCGGGCGCATCGTTCAGCGCGCGGCTGACGGTGGGCACCGCAAGCCCGCTGAGCTGCGAGATGGTCTTGAGCGTCGGCTTGCCCGTGCGGGCCGGGGCTTCGGGAACGGCTGTCTCCTTCGGGTCGCTTCCATCGCCGGAAGACCGTCCTGAACTCAGGCTCATGCCCCGGCCCCTCGCCCTTTCTGTGCCGACATCGGCCGTCCTTCTTCGGCCCGAAGGCCGATCACAATGCGCCCAGCAAGTTGTCATGTTGCTTGCCAGCGCGACCGTTTGTTGCGCAATCTGCGAACCATCATGGCGAAAAAATCTTGCGAAGAAAACCTAAATCGTTATAGCGCTTGCCTACAACGATTTAGAACCAGGGAGGAACAAATCGTGAGACTCACCTCAAGACTGCTCGGGCTGACCGCCATCGTCGCGGGTCCGACGGCGCTTTCGGCGCAGGGACTCGACCTCGAAGTCATGCATTGGTGGACCTCGGGCGGCGAAGCCGCGGCCGTGGCCCAGTTTGCCGAGGCGCTGAACAGCCGCACCGAGCACACCTGGATCGACGGCGCGATCGCCGGCGGCGGCGACACTGCCCGCCCCGTCATGGTCAGCCGGATCATCGGTGGCGATCCGCCGGCCGCCTTCCAGTTCAACCACGGCCGCCAGGCCGAAGAGCTGATCGAAGCGGGCCTGATGCTTGACCTCACCGACGTGGCAGAGGCCGAAGGCTGGCTCGACATCGTCAATCCGCCCTCGCTGCTGGATGCCTGCACGGTGGACGGCCGCATCTACTGCGCGCCCGTCAACATTCACTCGTGGCAGTGGATGTGGCTGTCGAACGCCGCATTCGAGGCCGCGGGCGTGGACGTCCCGTCGAGCTGGACCGAATTCGTCGAGACCGCCCCCGCCCTGCGCGAAGCGGGTGTCGTGCCGCTGGCCATGGGCGGCCAGTCCTGGCAGCAGTCGGGCGCCTTCGGCGTCATGTCGGTAGCGCTGGCGGGCGAGGATCTGTGGCTGCAGATCCACCGTGACAAGGATGCCGACGCGGTGCGCACCGACGGCTTCCGCGCCGTGCTCGAAGCCTTTGCCGATGCGCGCGAACTGGCGCGCGGGCTTGACGTTCAGGACTGGAACCTTGCCACCGCCGCCGTGATCAGCGGCTCTGCGGCAGCCCAGATCATGGGCGACTGGGCGAAGGGCGAATTCGCCGTCGCCGGT
>JAFIEN010000291.1 GCA_020832515.1 Rubellimicrobium sp.
TCGAGGTCTGCCGCCTGCGCGATCTGCCGATCCTGACCTTCTGCAACAAGATGGACCGCGAAAGCCGCGACACGTTCGAGATCATCGACGAGATCCAGGAAAACCTCGCCATCGACGTGACGCCTGCCTCGTGGCCTATCGGGATGGGGCGCGATTTCATCGGCTGCTACGATGTGCTGCACGACCGGCTGGAACTGATGGACCGCGCCGACCGCAACCGGGTGGCCGAGACGGTCAAGATCGACGGGCTGGACGATCCGCGCATGGCCGACCATGTGCCGGCCGATCTGCTGGCCAGACTGCGCGAAGAGGTCGAGATGGCGCGCGAGCTTTTGCCCGCCTTCAACCGGCAGTCGATCCTTGAAGGACATATGACGCCGATCTGGTTCGGATCGGCGATCAATTCCTTCGGCGTGCGCGAGTTGATGGAGGGGATCGGCGAATACGGACCGGAGCCGCAGCCCCAACGCGCCGAGCCGCGCCAGATCGCGCCCGAGGAACCCACTGTCGCGGGCTTCGTCTTCAAGGTGCAGGCCAATATGGACCCCAAGCACCGCGACCGTGTGGCCTTTGTCCGCCTTGCCTCGGGCCATTTCACGCGGGGGATGAAGCTGTTCCATGTGCGCTCGAAAAAGCCGATGGCGATCACCAACCCGGTGCTGTTCCTTGCCGCCGACCGCGAACTGGCGGAAGAGGCATGGGCGGGCGACATCATCGGCATTCCCAACCACGGGCAGCTGCGCATCGGCGACACGCTGACCGAGGGCGAGGTCCTGCGCGCCACCGGCATCCCGTCCTTTGCGCCGGAACTGCTCCAGACCGTGCGGGCGGGCGATCCGATGAAGGCCAAGCATCTGGAAAAGGCCCTGATGCAATTCGCCGAGGAAGGGGCCGCCAAGGTGTTCAAGCCGATGATCGGATCGGGCTTCATCGTGGGCGTCGTGGGCCAGCTGCAGTTCGAGGTGCTGGCCAGCCGGATCGAGCTGGAATACGGCCTGCCGGTCAGCTTCGGTCCGTCGCAATTCACCTCGGCCCGCTGGGTCGGGGGCGAGAAGGCCGCCGTCGACGGCTTCACCAATGCCAACAAGCAGCATATGGCGACCGACAATGACGGGGATGTCGTCTTCATGACGCGGCTTCAATGGGATATCGACAGGGTGGTGCGCGACAATCCCGAAATCCGGCTGACGGCCACGAAAGAGATGATGGTGTAGGGCGGGGGTGGGGACCCCCCCCCCCAACTCGGGGGGGGGGGCCCCCCCCCCCCCCCCTTAGGGGGGGCCCCCCCCCCCCCCTACGCTTGACCTTCGCGGCATTTTGCGCTAGCGCCCGGTCAGTCCAACGCACCGGCAATCCGGCCCGTGCGGGCCGCGCGACCTTGCGGCCATGTAGCCGCAATTTCGCGAAAGGCGCTCATGACTCAGTTTTCCGACCTAAATCTTGATCCCAAGGTGCTTCAGGCTGTCATCGACACCGGATACACCACCCCCACCCCCATTCAGGCGGGTGCCATTCCCCCGGCCCTCGAAGGGCGCGACGTTCTTGGCATCGCCCAGACCGGCACCGGCAAGACGGCCAGCTTCGTTCTGCCGATGATCACGCTTCTGGGCCGTGGCCGCGCCCGCGCCCGGATGCCGCGCAGCCTTGTCCTTTGCCCCACGCGCGAACTGGCAGCCCAGGTGGCCGAGAATTTCGACACCTATGCCAAGCACACGAAACTGACCAAGGCGCTCTTGATCGGCGGGGTCAGCTTCAAGGAACAGGACCTGCTGATCGACCGGGGCGTCGATGTGCTGATCGCCACACCGGGCCGCCTGCTCGACCATTTCGAGCGGGGCAAGCTTCTCCTGACCGGCGTGCAGATCATGGTGGTGGACGAGGCGGACCGGATGCTCGACATGGGGTTCATCCCCGATATCGAGCGCATCTTCAACCTCACGCCCTTCACCCGGCAGACGCTGTTCTTCAGCGCGACCATGGCGCCCGAGATCGAGCGGATCACCAACACCTTCCTGTCGGCGCCCGCCCGGATCGAAGTGGCCCGCGCCGCCACGACGGGCGAGAACATCACCCAGGGCGTGGTCATGTTCAAGGCCAGCCGGAAAGAGAACGAGGGATCGGAGAAACGTGCCCTTCTGCGCGCGATGATCGACACCGAGGGCGAGGCCTGCAGCAACGCCATCATCTTCTGCAACCGCAAGACAGATGTGGATATCGTCGCGAAAAGCCTCAAGAAATATGGCTACAACGCCGAACCCATCCACGGTGATCTGGACCAGTCGGTGCGCACCCGCACGCTGGACGGGTTCAGGGCCGGCACCGTGCGTTTCCTTTGCGCATCGGATGTGGCGGCGCGCGGGCTTGATATCCCGGCGGTCAGCCATGTGTTCAACTTCGACGTGCCCAGCCATGCCGAGGATTACGTCCACCGCATCGGCCGCACCGGCCGTGCCGGACGGTCGGGCAAGGCGATGATGATCTGCGTGCCGCGCGACGAGAAGAACCTCGACGCGATCGAGAAGCTGGTCCAGAATCCCATTCCCCGGCTGGATCTGCCCACTGGTCTCAGCCAGCGTGACGAGCGTCCGGCCGAGGGGGGCGATACCCCGGAACGCGAACGGACCCGCGGCCGCGGCCCGAGGGCCGAGCGCAAGCCCCGCATCGCAGAGCCGTCGGGCCAGGCTACGGACGAGGCCGCCGTGGCCACGGCCGAAACCCCCGAAGCCCCCGCTGCGGCCCGGCGCCCGGATCGCGGCAGGCCGGAACAGGGCAGGCCGGACAATCGAGGGACCGGAAACCGGGGGACCGAAACCCGCGGGACCGAACGCGACAAGCCGCGGCATGAGGATCGACGCGACAAGCGGCAGGACGATCGGGTCGTCGGTATGGGGGACGACGTTCCAAGCTTCATCCAGATGAGTTTTCAGGAACGCATCGCAAGTTAGGCCGCCCGCGCGGCCGGCACGATGCCGGCCACAGGGCTTTGGCCTAACCGATTTTCGGCCCGTACTGCCCCTGCGTTTCGCGGTAGTGCCGCCGCAGCCGCTGCAGCGCGATCCGCAGCACGATCTTGCCCGACCGGGCCGACCACCCCATGCGCCGCTCCAGTGTCTCGAGCCCTTCGAGAAAGCAGCAGCAGCGCAGCGTCACATCGGCCAGTCCCGGTCCAAGATCATGCAGCGCGGCCATCACCCGGTCCCGCGCGGCTTTGGCCCCGTCCGACTGTCCGCCCCCCGACCCATCCCTGGCCCGCGCCGCCGGCGCGGGTACCTCGCCGGCAAGCAAGGCCTCCCAGCCGGCGATTCCCGCCGCACCGGACTGCCCGAGCTCGAAATCCTCGCGCAGCCGCTCGCCCGCCGCGACAAGCTCACGGTCCAGAAACGGCCGGCCTTCCTTGTCCCGGCGTCGCGCCAGGGCGGTCAGCGGGCTTTCGGCCAACACCGTCCGCATGTGACGCACCAGCCCGTCATCCGCCTCGGCCCGCTCAGCCCGGGCGGCATCGAAGGCCGCCTGCGCCTCCGAGAAGCCGCGCGTCCGCGCATCGACCGCCCCTATCAGCTGGCGCAGCGCCGCCTTGCCTGCGGCCGTGGCCTGATACCGGCTGATCCGCGCCGCCGGATCGACACAGGCGATCCAGTCCTTGAGCGCCATCGCCTCGGCCACCACTCGTTCGACCACGGCCAGCCGTTCGGGCGGCCCGCCCGGCACGTCGCGGACGACGACCCCCATCTCCATGTCGCGGGCAACGGCAAGCACCGTCCCCGGCTCGACGAGTCTGCGCAGGATGCGCACCGCCTCGTATTCGATGCGGCCTTCGCTCAGACCGCCGACCGCAGTCGCCCCCTGGCCGGACGGACGCCCGGGCCCCGTCGCACCGTTCGCGGGGTCCATCCTGATCGCGCCCGGCAGTGCGGCGGCCTTGTGTTCCATGGCAGTTCCAATCCCGTTCTCGGACCTCTGCGGCCCGGTCCCCCGTACCCGTGTCGAAAGGGTCTTCATCGCCTCGTCGATCAGGGGATCGTCCCTGAGGGCCTCGAAGCGCCGGACCTGACGCAAGACCGTCGAGGCGTGCACATTCGAGCGACGCGCAATTGCCCGGATCGCCTCTCCGCTCTCGGTATGCGAAAGATAGTTCCGCGCCGCTTCCGGCACCCAGCCCGGCAGATCCATCGGCGCTGCCAGTACCTGTCGTGTCTTCATCCCAGTCTCCTGTCCTCCTCGAAAGAGGCGGTCACACCGGCCCGATGACCGCATGCCCATGGCATTCTTGATCAACAATAAACAACCTAAAGTTGCAATTGTTACCCAATGGTTAACAACCCGGCCCGTACTCCATGATTGTTTCCAAATGATAAACAGGCGTGAGCCAAGCGTTCGCCGGCGGGCGGCTCGACGCAACACCCGCCAAGGTTGTGCAATACAGGGATCCGTTGCCACCCGGCAGGAAAGGATGACCCATGCACGATGCCACAGGACTGATCGCGACGCTGAGCCGGCCTCGCCTGCTTGTCAGTGCCGCCCGTTTCGGCGTGGACGACTACCGTCGCGCCCCGCATCTGCCGCGCTTGCTCGAGACAGTGGCCCTGCCCCGTTCGGGCGAGGCGATCCTGCGGCTTCTGGACATCGAGGACGATCTGAACACCCGTCGCGTGGCGGTATCCGCCGATTACGCGGTCGGCCGACATGTCGAGGTGCTGATCGCACTTCTGGGCGAGGCGCGGTTGCTGCGGTCAGCCACACGCCCTGCGCCCGACCCGGCACCGGGTTTCGAGACGATGCAGCGCCCGATCGTCACGGCGGCCCCGGTTGCCCGGCTCGCCCCCTGCATCACATGAAGCTGTCGGGCATCGCGGCCTTCTTGCGCGCGACATAATCGGCAAGGGCCCCGGCCACGGCGTCATCCAGCGGCGGCTGGCGATAGGTCTCGAGCATCCGCTCGACGCGCAGCGCGGCCAGTGTCTCCGTGTCGCGCGCGCCCTCTTCGTCCCAGGTCTCGAAAGGTTTGTAGTCGAACAGGTCGGTCCGCCAGAAGGCATCCTTGAAATTGGCCTGGGTATGCTCGCAGCCAAGATAGTGACCGCCCGGCCCCACCTCGCGGATCGCGGGCATCGCCTGCGCATTCTCCGACAGGTCCACGCCACGTGCGAAATGGTGCAGGGTGCCAAGCTGGTCGGCATCCATGACGAATTTCTCGAAACTCGCCACCAGCCCGCCCTCCAGCCAGCCACAGGCATGGAGCATGAAGTTC
>JAFIEN010000292.1 GCA_020832515.1 Rubellimicrobium sp.
GGGTCATCTCGGCGCTTGACCGTGGCGCCATGGCGCCTCTACTGTATGCCTGTTCAACAGGAGCGCCGCATGGCCCGCAATCCACGCTACGACATCCTGTTCGAGCCGGTCCGGATCGGCCCGGTGACCGCGCCCAACCGTTTCTTCCAGGTGCCCCATGCCAGCGGCATGACCAATGCCGCCCCGCATGTGCGCGCGGCCTTTCGCGGCATGAAGGCCGAGGGCGGCTGGGGTGTGGTCTGCACCGGGGCGACGGCTGTGCACGAAAGCTCGGACGACAGCCCCTTTCCCTGTGCCACGCTCTGGGACGAGGCCGATGTACGGGCCCATGCCGTGATGACCGAGGCCGTCCATGCCCATGGCGCGCTGGCGGGGGTGGAGCTTTGGCACGGGGGGGCGGCCGCCGTGAACCGCACCACGCGAGAGGTGCCGCTTTCGCCCTCGGGCGTGCCCTGGATGGCGACGCATGTGGGGTTCATGTCCTCGGCCCGGCCGCGGGTGATGGATGCGTCCGACATCCGCGCGTTGATCCAGTGGCATCGCGATGCCGCGATCCGGGCCGAGCGGGCGGGGTTCGACATCCTCTATGTCTATGCCGGCATGGGCTATCTGCCCTATCAGTTCCTGCTGTCGGACTACAATCACCGGACGGATTCCTATGGCGGATCGGTCGCCAACCGGGTGCGGCTGGTGGCCGAGTTGATCGACGCGGTGCGCGAGGCCACGCATGGGCGTTGCGCCGTGGCGCTGCGCATCTCGATGCAGGAGCTTCGCGCGCGGCCGTCCGAGCAGTTCGAGAGCGAGGGGCATGAGGTGATCCACCTGCTTCGCGACGCGCCGGACCTGTTCGACGTGAAGATGGATTATTCCGCCTATGACTGCGCCCCTTCGCGCTTTCTGGGCGAGGGTAGCCACGAGCCGGTGGTCGATTTCGTCAAGACCATGACGACCAAGCCGGTCGTCGGCGTGGGCCGGTTCACATCGCCCGACACGATGGTGGGAATGGTGCGGCGCGGTGTGCTGGATTTCATCGGCGGCGCGCGGCCCTCGATCGCCGATCCCTTCCTGCCGCGCAAGATCGACGAGGGGCGCGAGGAGGATATCCGCGAATGCATCGGCTGCAATATCTGCATTTCGTCCTGGCATGACGGGGTCTGGGTGCGCTGCACGCAGAACCCGACCGCTGGTGAGGAATGGCGGCGCGGCTGGCATCCGGAGGTCGTGACGCGCGATGCGCGCGGGACTGCGCTTGTCGTGGGCGGGGGCCGGGGGGGGCTGGAGGCGGCGCTGACACTCGCGCGGCGGGGGATGGAGGTTTCCGTCGCCGAGGCGGGGGCCGAGTTCGGGGGGCGGCTTCTTTATGAAAGCGGCCTGCCGGGGATGCGCCAATGGTTCCGGGTGGTGGATTACCGGCTGGGGCAGTTGCGCAAGATGGCCAATGTCTCGCTTTTTGCCGAAAGCCGGCTGGGGGCGGATGAGGTGGCCGAGTTCGGGGCGGATCATGTGGTGATCGCCACCGGCGCGCGCTGGCTGACCAACCTGTGCGGGGCGAACGAGCTGCCTGTCGGGCCCCTGCCCGAGGGCACGCCGCGCGTCTATACGCCGGACGATCTGGCGGCGGGCGTGGTGCCCGAGGGGCCGGTCGTGGTCTTCGATTTCGACAATTACTACATGGGCACGGCAGTTGCCGAATCGCTGGCCGAGAGGGGCCTTGCCGTGACCTATGTGACCACGGCGGGGGCGGCTTCCGCCTGGTCCTTCATGACGAACGAGCAGAGCCATGTGCATCAGGCACTTGCCAGGCGGGGGATCGGCTATCTGACGCTGCAGACCGTGGCGGGCTTCGATGGCGAGGTGCTCAGGCTTGGCCAGATCTTCTCGAGCGAGACGCGCGAGGTTGCCGCCCGCTCGCTGGTGATCGTGGGCCAGCGGGGCGGGGGGAGTGCGCTGCATGAGGCATTGCAAGCGCGCGCGCTGCCCTCGCTGCATCTGACGGGCGATGCCAATGCGCCGGGCGCGATTGCCCATGCGGTCTATCAGGGGCACAAGACGGCGCGCGCCATTGCCGCGGAAGGCGTGGTCCGGCGCGACCTTGGCGTGATGGCCCCCCTGCCCCGGGCCGCCGAATGACGCGGCGGGGACGGGTCGCCCGAGCCGCGCCCGAGACGATCCCGCAGCTTCCCTTCGGTCGGGTCATCCGTCACTACCCCACCCTGGAAATCCTGAGCGCGGACGAAGTGGAGGCGATCCACCGCGCGGGTCTGCGCATCCTCGAGCGGATCGGGATGCGCGTTCTGTCGGATCAGGCGCGGGCGCTTTACGCAGACGCGGGTGCGATGGTTGCGGGCGACATGGTCCGCTTCGATCCGGCAATGGTGGAGGAACGGCTGGGGACTGTGCCCCCGACCTTCACGCTGGCCGCGCGGAACCCGGCGCATGACCTGCAGTTCGGGGCCAATGACGTGATCTTCGCGGGCGTGGGCGGGCCGGCCTATGTGATGGACAATGACCGGGGCCGCCGCGACGGCACCTATGCCGAGATGTGCGATTACATGCGCCTTCAGCAGGCGCTGAACATCATCCATCAGGAAGGCGGCGGCCCGTTCGAGCCGATGGACCTGCCCGCCAATACCCGGCATCTGGATATCTACCGCGCGCAGATCACGCTGCTTGACAAGAACTGGCAGACGCAAAGCCTTGGCCATGCCCGCACCATGGACGGGATCGAGATGGCAGCGATCGCCCTTGGCACCACGCCCGAGGGGCTGCGCGACCGCCCTGCCCTGTTGGGCATCATCAACACGAACTCGCCCCTGCAGCTTGATATCCCGATGGCCGAGGGGCTGATCGCGCTGGCAAGCCACGGGCAGGTGCTGGCGATCACGCCCTTCACGCTGGCGGGTGCCATGAGCCCGGTCACCATCGCCGGCGCGCTGGCCCAGCAACATGCCGAGGCGCTGGCGGGGATCGTGCTGACGCAAATCGTGCGGCCCGGCGTGCCGGTGATGTATGGCGGCTTTACCTCCAACGTCGACATGCGCTCGGGGAGCCCCGCCTTTGGCACGCCGGAATATGTGAAGGCGGCGCAGGCCTCGGGCCAGCTTGCACGGCGGATCGGGGTGCCGTTCCGGTCATCCAACGTCACGGCGGCCAATGCGGTGGATGCGCAGGCGGCCTATGAAAGCCAGATGGCGCTTTGGGGGGCGATCACGGGGGGGGTGCATCTCTTGAACCACGCCGCCGGCTGGATGCATGGCGGGCTGACGGCGAGTTTCGAGAAGCTGATCATCGACGCCGAGATGCTGCAGATGATGGCATCATGGCTGACGCCGATGAAGGTGGACGAGGCAAGCCTTGCCTTCGACGCGATGGAGGAGGTCGGCCCCGGCGGGCATTTCTTCGGCGCGGCCCATACGATGGCGCGCTATGAAGAGGCGTTCTATACGCCGATGCTTTCGAACTGGGACAATCATCCCCAGTGGCTGAACCGCGGGTCGGTGACGGCCGAGCAGCGGGCCAACCAGATCTGGAAGACATTGCTGAAAGAGGCCGAGGATCCGCCCATCGACCCCGCCATCGTTGATGCGCTGGATGCCTATGTCGCCCGGCGAAAAGAGGAAGGCGGGGCGCCCATGAACTGAAGAAGGGGGCCCCGGAAGGCCCCCCTCAGGCCCATGAATGGGCCGGGTTCAGTGCTGTTCGACCGCCCGTTTCAGCGTCTCGGAATTGCCGAACTTGGCAATCTTTTCGCGCTGGTAGTTGCGTTCCCAGCGGATCGACCAGACATGCCAGCCGATCCAGGCCGCGACGCCGATGATCCAGAGCAGCGTCTCGGTGCCCTGAAAGGGATAGATCGCTCCGATTTCAGCCAGATCGACGGCCCAGGTCGTGATGCCAGTGGTGGACATGTGCAGTCCCTCCTCTCTCAGCTGCGGTTGGTCAGAAGTTCGGCCTTGGCGGCGCGCACTTCCTGTTCGGCAAGGCGTTCTTCGGTGGCACTCCCGAAATCGAGGCCCATGAGTTCGATCTCGCGCGGGATTCTCAGCAGGTCGAAGAAATGCAGGATCCGCGCCACGATCCAGCCCGGCAGGAAGCCCAGAACCCCGAACATGATGATCGCACCGATGAACTGGCCCAGCGGGTTGATCGAGGCAAAGCCCTCATATGCGCCCGCCGGATGACCCCAGAGGACGAAGCCCGCGATGACCAGGCCGGCAAAGCCCGCATAGCCATGCACAGCGACTGCGCCCACCGCATCGTCGATGCGGAAGGTGCGCTCGACCCAGAAGTGCATCCTGTAGGCGATGAAGGCGCCCGCGCCGCCGATCAGCATCGACTGGATCGGGTGGTAGAGGTCATTGCCGGCCGAGGCGCAGATGATTCCGGCCAGACCGCCCGAATAGGTCCAGAAAGCATCGCCCTTGGACACCATGAAGGCCACCAGCATCCCCCCTGACAGCGACATCAGGAAGTTGAAGGTGATCGCCGACAGCGACGTGGGCGTGAGGTAGATCGTCGTCGCGGTCCATGTCTCGCCCTGGATCACGCCGCCTATGTCGGACGGGTGGATCAGGGGAATGTTGCAGGCGACATAGAAACCCCAGAAGCCGGTATAGATGATGAACAGCCCCACCGCGACCATCCATGGGTTATGTGGCAGGATGTTGCGGATCGTCCCGTTCGGGCCGAACTTGCCCAGCCGCGGCCCCAGCACGCACAGGACCCCCAGCGCGAAACCGCCCGCGATGGCATGGATCACGCCCGAGGCATAGGCGTCGTGGTAGCCGAGGATCCTGACCATCCATCCCTGCGGATGCCAGCCCCAGGCCGCGTCGATGATCCACGCGCCCGAGCCGATCACGACGGCAAGGATCCAGAACGCGCCCGAGTTGATCCGCTCGATCACCGATCCCGAGACGATCGAGGCCGCCGTCCAGGAAAACAGCAGGAAGGCCGCCCAGAAGACGCCGGTGATCCGGTCTTCGAGGTTCGTGCCCATGGTGGTGGAATTGGCCGCATTGGCCGCCGCCGCCTCCCATTCGATGCCGCCGGTGATGAAGGGGCCGTTGGGCATGGCCCAGTACAGCCACCAGCCGAAGAAGAAGAAGGTGATCGTCACCAGCGGGATGATCATCGAATTCTTCATCAGCGTGTGCATGTGGTTGCGCCGCCGGCTTGCGCCGACCTCGTACATGCAGAACCCGACATGGATCAGAAACATCAGCGGGATCGTGACCCAGTAGT
>JAFIEN010000293.1 GCA_020832515.1 Rubellimicrobium sp.
CCCCCCCCCCCCCCCGCCCCCCCCCCCCCCCCCCCCCCCCCCCCCCCCCCCCCGCTCCAGGAATTTGGCCAAATTCCTGCCCCACCCGCACCGCATCCCGCGGCTAACCCTGCCGCCATGTTCCCCTCGCCCCGTACCCCCCGCCCCGCCGTCCGCACCATTCCCTCCCCGGACGCAACCCCGGCCGCACCCCCGCAGGGCGCCGCCTTCGAAGGCAACGGCTCCGCGCTGCGCCGCTTCCTTGCGACCGTTCCGGACGACAGCTTCTACACCTACCTGCTGCTCGATCCCTCCGGCCTGCCCTTCTATGTCGGCAAGGGCAAGGGCGGCCGGGTCCTGCAACACCGGCTCGAAGCCCTGCGCGAAAGCCCGCTCCGCCGCTCCAACCCCTTCAAATGCCGCAAGATCCGCCGGATCGTCGAAAGCGGCGCCGATCTGCTCTACCGCATCGACCGGCTCTTCGCCGCCGACGAGGAACGCGCCTGCCTGCTGCGCGAAGAGGCGCTGATCGCGCGCCACGGGCGGCGCAGCGATGGCGGCAGCCTCACCAATCTGGCCGCCGGCCTCGGCAGTCCGTCGGCCCGGGATCCCTTCTCGACCGAACGCCACGCCGCCACCCTGTCCGGCATCGATCCCGCCCGCCCCGAACGCACCGCGCTCAACCTGTTCCTCGGCTCGCTCGGTGGCGTAGACAGCGTCCCGATCAAGCCGCTGGGCGAATACCGCAGCCGCCTGACAGCGGCCTATCCCAGCCCCAAGAACCTGCGAAACCCGTCGCGCCGCAACGCGTTGACCATCGCCGCCGCGGTTCTTGCGGTGAACGGGCAACTGGCGCCCGACCGCCCGATCGCGCGGGTCTTCGACTACCACCCCGATCCCGAGGACTGGCCGCTCGACCAGCCCTGCCCGCCCCGGGTGACCGCGGTGATCGAGAACGGGGCGATGAGCGACATCCTGAAACTGAACCTCGCGCGCCTGCATCCCACCGGCGACCCGATGACCGAGGCCCTGCTCCTCGACCGCCGCCAGATCGCGCAGGTCGCGGCCCTGCTCGGCGATCAGGCGGTCGCGGACTGGCAGCTTCTCGCACCGGGCTGAGCCGCATCAGCCTCTTGTGAAGCGGG
Organism: Rubellimicrobium sp.; assembly: GCA_020832515.1. GTDB lineage: Bacteria > Pseudomonadota > Alphaproteobacteria > Rhodobacterales > Rhodobacteraceae > JAFIEN01. Next base: position 1,125 of record JAFIEN010000293.1, read on the forward strand.
CGATCAGCCGCTACGCGAAGCCATGACCCAGCATGACCGCCTGCTCATCATCGACTTCGGCTCCCAGGTGACCCAGCTCATCGCGCGCCGCCTGCGCGAGTTGAACGTCTATTGCGAGATCCACCCGTTCAACCGGGTCACCGATGCCTTTCTTGATGATTTCGCCCCCCGTGCGATCATCCTGTCGGGCGGCCCTGCCAGCGTCGTCAATCCCGACGCGCCCCGCCCGCCGCCATCGGTCTTTACCCGCGGCCTGCCGGTTCTGGGCATCTGCTATGGCCAGCAAGTGATGATGCAGATGCTGGGCGGCGCTGTCGAAGGCGGCAAGATTTCGGGCGGCGGCGGCACGGCGGAATTCGGGCGCGCCTATGTCACGGCGGCGGGCGACCCGCTTGACCTGCTGGCAGGCTGGTTCGATCAGGGTCGTGAGCAGGTCTGGATGAGTCATGGCGATCATGTCAGCCGCCTTGCCCCGGGTTTCGCTGTCCATGGCACATCGCCAAACGCCCCCTATGCGATCACCGCCGATCTTGCGCGTCGCTTCTACGCCGTGCAGTTCCACCCCGAGGTGCACCACACGCCCAATGGAAAGCGCCTGTATGAAAACTTCGTCCGCGCGGCGGGGTTTGCCGGTGACTGGACAATGGGGGCCTACCGCGAAGATGCGATCGCGAAAATCCGTGCGCAGGTGGGCGATGCAAAGGTCATCTGCGCGCTGTCGGGGGGCGTCGATTCATCCGTCGCCGCCGTCCTGATCCACGAGGCGATCGGCGACCAGCTGACTTGCGTCTTCGTCGATCACGGCCTGCTGCGGCAGGGCGAGGCGGAGCAGGTGGTCACCATGTTCCGCGACCATTACAACATGGCGCTTATCCATGCCGACGAAAGCGAGCGCTTCCTGACCGCCCTCGACGGCGTTACCGACCCCGAGGTCAAGCGCAAGACCATCGGTCGTCTGTTCATCGACGTGTTCCAGAAACACGCGACCGAAGTGGGCGGGGCGACCTTTCTTGCGCAAGGCACACTCTACCCCGATGTCATCGAATCGGTCAGCTTTTCCGGCGGCCCCTCGGTCACGATCAAGAGCCACCACAATGTCGGCGGCCTGCCCGAAAAGATGGGCCTGAAACTGGTCGAACCCCTGCGCGAACTCTTCAAGGACGAGGTCCGCGCGCTGGGCCGCGAGCTGGGCCTGCCCGACAGCTTCATCGGCCGCCACCCCTTTCCCGGCCCCGGCCTTGCCATCCGCTGCCCCGGCGAGATCACGCGCGAAAAGCTTGCCATCCTGCGCGCCGCCGATGCCGTCTACATCGACCAGATCCGCCGCCATGGCCTTTATGACGAGATCTGGCAGGCCTTCGTCGCCCTTCTGCCGGTGCGCACCGTGGGCGTGATGGGCGACGGGCGCACCTACGATTACGCTTGCGCGCTGCGCGCGGTGACCAGCGTCGACGGCATGACGGCGGATTACTATCCCTTCACCCACGAATTCCTTGGCGAGACCGCGACAAGGATCATCAACGAGGTCAATGGAATCAACCGCGTCACCTATGACATCACCTCCAAGCCGCCCGGCACGATCGAATGGGAATGATCCGGCCTGCCTGACGCCATCGGCGCGACGGTGACCCGCCCTCGGGCCGCGCGCATGGCCGCCCTGTTCCCACCGTCGGCACCATGACCCGCAGGCTCCACAAGGACGCCCGAGACCTGCCCAAAAGCGGCCCCGATCACAGGTCACATCCGCAGTCGAACGTCATGTCGGGGACCCTTCCATCCATGAATTCCATCGTCGCGGACCTGCTGCTGCATCTGGGGCCGGTTGTCTATCTTCTGGTCCAGTATCAGGCCCTCCGCCGCTGGCGCGGCCTCTGGACGATCCCGGCTGTCCTGCCGATGGGCGTCATGGGGGCGGCCGGGATGGCGGTCTATCTCGGCCTGTCGCGGGGCGCGGACATGGCACCCTTCCTTTTCGTGCTGGCCGCGGCCGCCTGCCTGCTCTGGCTTGCACTCTTCGGCAGCCTCCATCGCATCTTCCACAGCTAGTCCGGGTCCGCGCCGCACCCGGTTCCTGCCCGGGGCCCGATCTGCCCTTCGTTTTGGTCGAAATACTCCGTGGGGGGCAGCGCCCCCCATCCGCCTGACCGTCCAACCCCGGCTTTACTTCCTCGCGACCCGGCGCGATGAGAGGGGATGACCACCCCCACCCGCCCCCTCGCCGCCGCCCTCTGGATGAGCGGGGCCATCGCCTCCTTCACCCTCCTCGCCATCGCCGGTCGCGCCATGAGCGTGGCGCTCGACACGTTCGAGATCATGCTCTACCGCAGCACCATCGGGCTGATCATCGTCCTGATCGCCGGCCGCGCCCTTGGCCTCTGGCCCCAGATCCGCGCCCGCCGCATGGGCCTGCACCTGATGCGCAACCTTGCCCATTTCGCGGGCCAGAACCTCTGGCTCTACGCCATCGCCGTCCTTCCGCTGGCGCAGGTCTTCGCCTTCGAATTCACCACGCCGATCTGGGGCCTGCTCCTTGCGCCGCTGCTCCTGGGCGAGCGGATCACGGTCCGGGGCCTCGCGGCGGCGGTGATCGGCTTTGCCGGCATCCTCGTCGTCGCCCGCCCCGATGCCGCGCCGCTGTCCCCCGGCCTGATCGCGGCGGCGCTGTGTGCCGTGGGCTTTGCCCTGTCGCTCCTCTTCACCAAGAAGCTGACGACATCCGAGTCGCTTGTCTCGATCATGGTCTGGCTGAATGCGATGCAGCTTGTCTTCTCGCTGATCGTCACCGGCCATGACGGCCATATCCCTGTCCCGCCGGTTGCGCTCTGGCACTGGATGGGGCTGATCGGGGTCACGGGCCTCACCGCCCATGTCTGCCTGACCCGCGCGCTGCAACTGGCGCCTGCCAATATCGTCATGCCGATGGATTTTGCCCGCCTGCCGGTGATCGCGCTGGTGGGCCTTCTGCTCTACGGCGAGGCGATCGACCCGCTGATCCTTCTGGGCGGCGCGCTGATCCTTGTCGCCAACTGGATCAACCTGTCGGGCCATGCCGACCGCCAGCCCGGCACCACAGCACCCTGAGGGGCATGCTTGACGCACAGGGCAAAGCCCGGCACAGGGGCGGGATCGCTCGCCGGTCCCGGAAAACCCCGATGCTGCTCTACCCAACCGCCAAGGACTGGACCCTCGCACCGCGAAAGCGCGTGCTGCTTTTCGGGATGTCGGGCCTTGGCAAGACCCATATCTCGCAGATCCTGCGCCGCTCGGGCGACTGGTTCCACTATTCGGTCGATTACCGGATCGGCACCCGCTACATGGGCGAACTGATCGTCGACAACGCCAAGCGCGAAGCGATGAAGGTGCCCTTCCTGCGCGAACTTCTGATGTCGGATTCGATCTACATCGGATCGAACATCACCTTCGAGAACCTCGCCCCCGTCTCGACCTATGTCGGCAAGCCGGGGGATGTGTCGAAGGGCGGCCTGCCCTTTGCCGAATACACCCGCCGGCAGGACCAGTTCCGCCGGGCCGAGATCGCGACACTGCTGGACACGCCGCATTTCATCACCCGCGCGCAGGAGCTTTACGACTATCCCCATTTCGTCTGCGATACCGGCGGGTCGATCTGCGAATGGGTCGATCCCGACGACCCCGAGGATCCGGTCCTCAAGGTCCTTGCCGAACATACGCTGATGATCTGGATCGAAGGGTCCGAGGCCCATACCGAGGAACTGGTCCGCCGCTTCGACAAGGCGCCCAAGCCCATGGCCTATCAACCCGAATTCCTGTCGCGCGTCTGGGCCGAATATCTTGAGGCGAACGCCCTGACCGAGGACCGGGTCGATCCCGATGCCTTCATCCGCTGGACCTATGCGCAGGCGCTGGCCCACAGGCAGCCGCGCTATGCGGCCATGGCGCGGAACTGGGGGCTGACCGTGACGGCCGAGGAGATGGCAAAGGTCAGGGCGGCCGAGGATTTCACCGCCCTGATCGCGCGGCATCTGGAGGACCGCGCCCGAATGCGGGGCTAGGAACCGGGCCTTGTCCGCCCGTCCCTTGCCGCCTATCTCCCCGCATCCGACTGCCGAAAGACGC
>JAFIEN010000294.1 GCA_020832515.1 Rubellimicrobium sp.
TGCCCCAGTCGCAGGCCCTGAAATCAGCGGGCTGTGTCGAGATTCATGAAGAACAAGCCTCGGGCGGTGATCGTGCGCGGCCGGTGCTGGCGCGGGTGCTGGAACGCGTTGGCAAGGGCGACACGCTGGTGGTTGTGCGGATCGACCGGCTGGCGCGGTCGCTGTCGCATTTGCTGGAGGTCATTGAACGACTGGAAGCCAAGGGCGCGTTCTTTCGGTCAATCCAGGACCCGATCGACACCGCATCGCCGCAGGGCAAGTTCACGCTGCAGGTTCTGGGTGCAGCCGCCGAGTTCGAGCGCGCCCTGATCCGCGAGCGCACCAAGGCTGGGCTTGCCAGCGCGCGAACAAAGGGGCGGGTCGGCGGAAACCCTGGCCTGCGCGCGCGGGATCCGGCTGCGCTGCGCAAGGTGCGGCTGGCGAGGCAAGACGGCTACATGGATCGCCTGAACGAGACGGCGCAGGACTGGGTGCCCCATGTTCGCCGCCTGCGGCCCGACATGGCTTGGGAAGATGTGCTGCGCATCGTCAACGGCCCCCTGCCCCGCGAGCGCCACTGGACGCAGAGCAGACTTCAACGCGCTGTGAAGGCCTATGTCCGTGACGGTTTCCTGCCACCCACGGTACTGGACCGCGCCGGGCGCCGCGAAACGGACGACCGCCTGCCCGCCATCGTCGCCGCCATCAAGGGCGCGGACCCCGACATCACGCTTCAGGCGATCTGCACCCGACTGCAAGCGATGCGCGAGCGCACGCCCCGCGGGCGGACAAGCTGGCAGCCGTCGTCGGTGAAGATGCTGCTGGAGCGGGCCGAGAGGCTCGGGCTTCTTTCGACACCCAAGTGGTCTGGGCGACCTTCCGAACTGCCGATCCGAGCCGGTCTGCGATGCCATGAACTCCGCGGTGGCGGTTCCGATGCGGCGAGCGAAGGTCAAGAACTCGAGCGTTCACTTGCAGGATCTTCTGTGGATCGTCACGAAGGAGACGCGCACTCGGTAGAAGTTCGCTAGCGCTGTGCATAACTTTTTCCACCATATCTAGATTCTTCTTGATGGACTCACTCGTTCATGTCATTTCCGTTCTGACGACAAAGCCCGTCAGATCGGCTTAATGCCGTCAAAACCAGAAAGAGCCCTGATAAGGGCCTGAGGGCAGTGAATGACTGAACGAGGCATGAAACTCAGTCGCGGGGTCGGCACAGCCGACATCGGTGCATTTGCGGACAGCCTGGCAGAGTCGCTGAACCGGCAAATGCGCGCTGCCTTTCAGCCGGAGGAGCGCAAGTCTCTGCGGCGCTTCAGCTCGACTGAGGTCGCTGAACTGCTGCGCGTCAGCCCGTCGAATCTGCGCAACCGTCACAAGGATGGGAGCTTTCCCGAGGTCTTCACCGACGGACGTGGGCACCGCTACTACTCCGCTGAAGAGATCGACATCCTGCGCGACATCCTTGCCCGGACGGGAAAAAATGCGGACGCCTATTTGCCGGGCCGCCGGGACGGCGACCGGCTGCAAGTCATTTCAGTTGTCAACTTCAAGGGCGGCTCGTCAAAGACCACGGCGACGATCCATCTGGCGCAGAGGTTCGCCCTGCGTGGCTACCGGGTGCTGGCACTGGATTTTGACCCGCAGGCCAGCCTGACCACCTTCTTCGGCATCCGACCTGAGCTGGAATTCGCCGAGAGCGGCACGGTCTATGACACCCTGCGCTATGAGGGCAAAGTGCCGCTCTCATCGGTCATTCAGAAGAGCTATTTTCACAACCTCGACATGGTGCCTGCGGGCTTGCTGCTGTCGGAATACGAAACAGAGACCGCCAATGCCTTGGCGCGCCGCGTGCAGCCCATCTTTGCCGAACGGCTGGCCCTTGCGCTGGACGAGATCGCCGCAGATTACGATCTGGTTCTGATCGACTGCCCGCCGCAGCTTGGGTTCTTGACCCTGACGGCGCTTGCAGCCTCGACGGGACTTCTGGTGACGGTGGTCCCGGGGATGCTCGACATCGCTTCGATGAGCCAGTTCCTGAAGCTTGCCTCCGAGACGGTGCAGACGGTCGAAGAGGCCATCGGGCGCAAGGTGGCGTGGGACTTCGTCAAGTTCCTGATCACCCGTTACGAACCCTCTGATGGTCCGCAGACGCAAATGGCGGGGTATCTGCGTTCAATCCTGGCGGGCCAAGTGATGACAGAACCCATGCTGAAGTCGACGGCCATCTCGGATGCCGGAATGACTCAGCAGACGATTTACGAGGTCGATCCGGGCCAGTTGATCCGCAAGACGATCGACCGGGCCCTGGGCAGCGTGAACAACGTCGCGGACGAGCTTGAACAGACGATTCAAATGGCATGGGGTCGACGCTGATGGGCCGGAACATCTTCAACCAAACTGCCGTGGACGTGCCTCCCTCGCCTGCGCCGGCGAAACCGACAAAACTCGGCGGCTCCGTCGGCGGGCTGCGCGAATCGCTTCGAGAGATCACCGCGAACTCCATCCGTGACATCGACCCCGAGCAGATCGAGGTCGATGGCTTGCGGGACCGTCTGGCCTTCGATGATGATGGCATCGACCTGCTGGCCGAGAGCATCCGCAAACATGGCCAGCAGGTTCCGATCATGGTTCGCCCGTCTGGCCAGCCGGATCGCTACCGCGTTGTCTACGGGCGTCGGCGACTTGCCGCGATCAGACAGGTTGGTGGACCGGTCAAGGCCATCGTCCGTACATTGGACGACGACGCCTCGCTGATCGCCCAAGGACAAGAGAACAACCTCCGCCTTGATCCGTCTTTCATTGAGAAGGCCCTGTTCATCAAGGAGATGCAGGAAGCTGGTTATAGGCCGGGCGTCATTCAGGACGCACTTGGATTGACGAGGCAAGGCATCTCGAACCACCGCGTGGTGATCGAACAACTGCCCGACGAGCTGATCAGACTGATCGGCCCGGCGCATGGAACCGGGCGGCGGCAGTGGGGTGATCTTGCGGCCTTGGCCTCGAAGGTTTCCCTTGCCGAAGTTGCGCGAACCGCACTCGCCGCCCTGCCCCAGGACGCGCCCGGCAGCGACAGGTTCCAAACGGTGTACAACGCCTGTCTGCGGGCGGCGAAGGGTTCTGCGAACCGCTCGAAGCAGGGACGCAGTTCCACGGTGAAGGACGAGGACGGCAACGTCGTTGCGACGCTCACTTTCGACGCCAAGTCAATCGGGATCAAGGTCACCCGAAAGGACAATCCGGAATTCGGCCTTTGGCTGGAGGAACGTGCCGAAGCAGCGCTTCGTGACCTCTTCCACCAGTGGCGGGATGAGGGCGGGCAGGAAAACTGATCCCCGCCCCTAACCGTTCAACACGAGCAGAAGGAGAGCAGCGAAGGCCAAGAAAGAAAAGAGCCCCCCAAGGTTTCCCTCGGAGAGCCCATCATCGATTTGCACCCATGATGTAGCAATCTCCCACATACCGGTCAAGAGTCACCGATTCGGTGGACAAGATTTTTGTTGCCGCCAGCGCGAGAAATCGTTGGAGGTGCCGGGAAAGCTTTGGGCCGACGTGGCCGTCGTTCAAGAAAACATGGCATTCACTCAGGTTTCCACAAGTGCCTCCGGCGCCAAGAGGGGCGTCCGGCATGAAGATAACGTGTCTCCAGACATCTGGGAGGTTTTTCGCGCGCTGCGCGACGCACGCAGTGTTTTCGGACTGAAGCCGGGGCACATCCAGACCCTGCAGGCCCTCCTCAGCTTCCTCCGGCCAGGGCAAGGGGACACTGTGTTCGCTTCCAATCAAGAAATCTGCCGGCGGATCGGCGGCGTTGACGAGCGGACCCTCCGTCGTCACATCGACCGTTTCGTAGACCTTGGAATGATCGCACGCCATGACAGCCCGAACCGCAAGCGCTATCGCGTCAGCTCGCGCGATGGTCAGGTCATCAGCTTTGGCCTTTCGCTTTTGCCGTTGTTGAAACGCGCCGGTGAGTTCCTCTATGCTGCCGCAGAACTCGAAGAGACCCGCCGCGATCAGATCTTCCTGCGGAAACAAATTCTCGTTGGTCTGGCTCATATCGACGATCTCGAACCTGGAAGCACCTTTGCCGATAACGCTCGCAGAAGGATGCGGCGCAAGCTGGCAGTGGCTGAGTATCGTTCACTGCTGGAACAGGTCACGGACCGCCTTCGGCAGATGTCCACCGTGGTGGACGTTGTGATAACAACAAAACTGCCCGCCAATGACGGTCAAATTGTCCGCCACCCTTCTAGGTCTGAAAAGGAAGTAAGTGAATCTGAAAGGGCTGGGGACGATGTCCTACCCACCGTGCCAGAGCTAACGGCTGTTTGCCGAGAAGCTACAGCGTTCGCTCCGGCGCACCTCCGAACGTGGGAGGACATAGAGAGGCATGCCCAGAACCTTGCTCCGATGATGGGCATTCAACCAGGCACTTTCCACGAAGCCAGCAAACGTCTGGGTTCGAAGAGAACAGCAGCTGCTATCTTCATCCTGCTGCAACTTGGACCGCAGGTTCGAAACTACGCCGCATATTTCCACAGCATTACACTTGGGAAGAGGGCCGCAAGCTTCAAGCCTCTAGCCATTCTGGCAAGGCTCTCGGCGTTGGCCCGTGTGCCTGTGTGATGTCCACCGCGGTGGACATCACTACAACGACCAAGTGCGCCAATGTTCCGCTCTTCCATCGACAACATAGCCTGCAGATCGAAGACGGCAGTGTTTCACCTACGATCAAGTAACAAGAGCCCAGCAGGACGCTGCAATAGTTTCCGAGCCAGAACACTGTCTCGTGATCATGGCTGGGTTGTGTGTCGGCACCCAGACCGGGTCGTCGATCCCGAGGCCGACAAACCAGCGGAACAGCAGGTTGTATTCCATTTACTCCATCAACTGCCGCTCGGAGCGGACCAAGAACAGGATCTGCAGCAGGCTCGCCCGGATCAGCCGCTCGGGCGGGATCGAGGGACGGCCGAAATCGGTGTAGAGCGCCTCGAACTCGGCATCGAGGCTGGCGAGCGCGTTCCCCATCGGGCTCGAACCCTTGTATGGATGGCTCCCGCGGGGCAAGAGCGTCTCGGGTGAAGCTGGCATGATTTCGGCTGCGGCCATGTATACGGCGTCTGGATTGCAGCACGGTGGCTGCGCGCCTTGATGAATGTCCGCGGTCGATTTGGTCCCAATCAATGGCACGCGCTCGGAGGCGCTCCGGTCCGAACAGG
>JAFIEN010000295.1 GCA_020832515.1 Rubellimicrobium sp.
GGGGGGGGGGGCGCCTTTCTGCGCGCGGCTTTTTTTCTTTTGGGTTTGGGGGGGGGGGGGGGGGGGGGTGGTATGCGTTTGGTGTGCGGGGGGTGGGGGTGGGGGGGGGGGCCCCCCGCCCCGTTCGGGGCTCCCCCCGGGATATTTTGAAACAAAAGAAGCAGTGGACCGGTCATTCGCTCAGACCGTAGGTGCCTTGAGCGGCCTCGGGCGTGATGTAGCCCTGGGCGAGGTCGCGCTGGATGGCTTCCGGGTCGCGATCCTGCGGGGCGCCGATGCCGCCCCCGCCGGGGAAGGCGAGGCGGACGGTCTGGCCTTCGGGCACCGCGAAACGGCCCTTGCCGGGTCGGGCGGTGCCGTCGGAAAGGGTGACCTCGGTCGGGGCGCCGTCCATGCCGCCGGCGCGGCCTCGGGCGGGGTGGCGGGCGCGGTCGAACATGGCGGAGAAGTCGAAAAGCCAGCCGTCGCGGGCGCCGACCTCCATATATTGGCCAAGGCCGCCGCGCAGGCGCCCTGCACCGCCCGAATCGGGGCGCAGTTCCTTGCGCCAGATGATGACGGGGCCTGCATGTTCCGTGGCCTCGACCGGCATGGTCATAACGCCCGAGGGAAAGGCGGTGGCGTTCAGCCCGTCAAGGGCGGGCCGCGCGCCGGTGCCGCCGGAGTTGAAGCACAGCACCTCGGACCTGAGGCCATCTTCGTGGCGGAGCGAGACCTGAAAGTTGCAGAGCGCGCCTGCGCCTTCGGCGGGCACCGTGTCGGGTAGGATCTGGTCGAGCGCGCCATAGACCGTGTCGGGGATCAGGTGGCCGATGACATGGCGGAGCGCCACGGGGGCGGGGCGTACCGCATTGACGATGGTGTTTTCGGGGGCGGTGATGTGGAAGGGTTCGAGCGAGGCCGCGTTGTTGGGGATATCGGGGGCGATGGCGCATTTCAGCGCATAGCAGGCATAGGCCTTGGTATAGACCATCGGCACGTTGATGCCCTTGGGATCGGTGGCCGATGTGCGGGTTAAATCGGGGCTGACATGGGGTGCGTGTGTTTCCACTGTAACGGCCAGCGTGAGGGGGGTGGCGTAGCCGTCGATGGTCATCGTTGTGCTGGCGCTGGCGCGGGGCAGGGCCGCGATGCGGTCCAGTGTGGCGCGACGGGAGTTGTCGAGGATGAAGGCGGCAATGCTCTCAAGCCCCGGCAGCCCGTATTCCGACAGCATCTGCGACAGGCGGCGCTGGCCGATCTCGTTGCAGGCGGCAAGGGCGTAGATATCGCCGATGACCTGATCGGGCTCGCGGGTGTTGACGCGGAGCAGTGCCAGCAGCGTGTCGTTCACGCGGCCCCTGTCGGCGAAGCGCATGATCGGGATCTGCAGCCCCTCTTCATAAATCGAATTGCCATCCGCGCCGAAGCCGCGCCCGCCGATATCGACGACATGGGCCGTGCAGCCGAAGAAACCGACATGCCGCCCGTCATGGAAGGCGGGCGTCACCACGGTGATATCGTGCAGGTGGCCGGTGCCCATCCAGGGGTCGTTGGTGATGTAGACATCGCCTTCGGCCATTGTGTCTGCGCCGATCGCCTCGATGAAATGGGCCACGGCGTCGGCCATGGCGTTGACATGGCCCGGCGTGCCGGTGACGGCCTGGGCCAGCATCCGGCCCGCCGCATCATAGACGCCGGCCGACAGATCGCCCGCTTCGCGCACGGATGTGGAAAAGGCGGTGCGGATCAGGGCCTGTGCCTGTTCCTCGACCACGGAAATCAGGCGGTTCCACATGATCTGATGGGCGACGGTGGTCATCGGTCCCTCGTGATATCGATGCAGCCATCGGCGCGGCCGGTTGCGGTATAGAAGCGGGGCAGGATGATCGTCGTTTCATCCTCGGTGATGACAGCGGGGCCGGGGATGGTGGTGCCATCGCTCAGGCGGGTGCGGGGCAGGTCGTGGGCGGTGGTCATGGCGCCGCCTGCGGGGTCGAAGAGTTGCCGCTTGTCGGCCTGCGCCTGTGGGCCTGCGGGTGCGGGGGTGACGGGGGCGGGGTCGGCCACAGGGGTGGTGGCGTTCACGGCCCAGACGGTGATTTCCAAGGGCAGGCCCGCGACGGTGCGACCGAACAGCGCGGCATATTCCGCCTCGAACAGTTCGAGGTAGCCTTGCGCAGTGGGCGTTTCGGCCATGTCGCGCGTCAGGGTGACGGGGATTTCCCAGCCCTGCCCCTTGTAGCGCATGTAGACCTTGTAATCGGCCTCGATCGGCGCTGTCGCATCGCAGGAGCGGACGAAATCCGTGGCCTCGTCGCGCAGGGCGGCGAAAAGTTCGCGCACCGCGCCTTCGTCGAATGCGTCGATGCGCATGTAGACCGACCGGGTCGCCTCGAACGCGTAGGGCGCGCGCAGGAAGCCGATGGCGGACCCGACACCTGCGCCCGGCGGCACGATCAGCCGGTCGATGCCCAGTTTCTCGCAGAGGCGCCCGGCGTGCAGGGGGGCGGCGCCGCCGAAGGCGATCATCGTGTAGCCTGCCAGATCTTCGCCGTTTTCGACGGCATGGACGCGGGCGGCATTGGCCATGTTCTCGTCCACCACCTCGGACACGCCAAAGGCGGCGGTGAGGGCATCCATCTTCAGTGCTTGTCCCACATGCGTCATCAGCGCCGTGGCCGATGCGGCGGGGTCAAGCGGGATCGCGCCGCCCGCGAAGTTCACCGGGTCAAGGCGGCCCAGCGTGAGGTCGGCATCCGTCACGGCGGGCCGGGTGCCGCCGCGCCCGTAACAGGCGGGGCCGGGTTCGGAGCCTGCGCTTTCGGGCCCCACGCGGATCTGCCCCAGCGCATCGACATGGGCAAGCGACCCGCCACCCGCGCCGATTTCCACCATGTCGATCACGGGGATCGAGATCGGCATCCCCGATCCCTTCTTGAAGCGGTAGGAGCGGGCGACCTCGAACACGCGGGCGGTTTTGGGCGTGCCACTGCGGATCAGGCAGATCTTGGCCGTCGTGCCGCCCATGTCGAAGGACAGCACGTGATCGAGCCCATAGCGCCGCGCCACATCTGCGGCGAAGATCGCGCCGCCCGCAGGGCCGCTTTCCACCAGCCGCACCGGGTATTCGGCAGCGGCGTCGATACTGATGATGCCGCCGCCCGAATGCATCAGGAACACCGGGCAATCCGCGCCCGCCCCGGCCAGCCTTTGCCGCAGGCGGCCAAGGTAGCTTTGCATCATCGGCTTCACATAGGCATTGGCGCAGGTCGTGTTGAACCGTTCGTATTCGCGCATCTGCGGCGACACGTCGGACGAGATCGAGACCGACAGCCCCGGATGGCGCGCGGCGATCACATCGCGGATCAGCCGTTCATGGGTAGGGTTGAGGTAACTGTGCAAGAGGCCCACGGCGACAGAGTCGTATCCGGTGAGCGTGTCGGCCAAGGCCGTAAACTCTGCCCGATCCAGCGGGATCAGGACGTTACCGCCCGCATCCACCCGTTCCCGCACCACCAACCGGTCGGCGCGGGGGATCAGCGGCAGGGGCAGCGTCAGGTTCAGGTCATATTGCTCGAACCGCGATTCGGTCCGCATCTCGATCACGTCGCGGAACCCTTCGGTGGTGATGAAGGCGGTCTTTGCCCCGCGCCGTTCGATCAGCGCATTGGTGGCAAGGGTCGTTCCGTGGATGATGCGGGTAAGGTCCGCAGGCGCGATGCCGGCCTTGGCACAGACCTGCGTCATGCCGTCGAGGATCGCCTCTTCGGGGGCGGCATAGGTGGTCAGCACCTTTGTACTGAACATGGCTCCGCGGGCTTCAAGGACCACGTCAGTGAAAGTGCCGCCGATATCGACGCCAAGATTTGCTGTGCTGCACATAGCGGGACGCTAGCCCCGCGTTGGGGCGAAGAAAAGGGCCTGTGAACTGCCCGGCCGTCCCGGCTCAGGCCATCACGATCCCCAGGGGCAGGGGGCTTTCCAGATAGACATAGCCATGCGCAGGCAGGTGCAGCGCATGGCCCTTGAGGGTGGCATGCTGCGGACCCGTCGTGCGGGCCGTGCCGGTAACGGTCAGGCGCATGTCCTGATCCGAAAGGTTGAACAGGGCTGTCAGCACCTGTCCGTCATGGCTGCGCGCGATGCCCAGGACAGGTTCGGGCAGGTCAAGGAACTCGGTCGTGCCCAAGCGCAGTTCGGCCCGCTGTTTGCGGAATGCCAGCGCGGCGCGGTAGCTGGCCAGCACGCTGTCGTTCTGCCCCTCCTGCAGGTCAAGCGCGCGGGCGGCCTGCGGTGCCTTGACGGGCAACCACGGTTTGCCGTCGGAAAACCCGGCATTGGGTTTCGTGCTGTCCCAGACCATCGGCGTGCGGCATCCGTCGCGGCCCTTGTGTTCGGGCCAGAACGAGATGTTGGCGATGTCCTGTAATTCCTCGAACAGGATGTCGGTCTCGGTCTGGCCCAGCTCCTCGCCCTGATAGATGCCCAGCGTGCCGGGAAAGCTGGCAAGCATCGCGACGGATTGCCTGGCCACCGCATCCTCGTCTCCGCCCGCAGGCGTCCAGCGGGTGACATGGCGCTGCACATCGTGGTTCGAGAAGGACCAGCAGGGCCAGCCTTCGGGCGCGTCACGCAAGAACCCCTCGATGCAGCGGCGGAAATGGCCTGCGGTGTGATCGTGGCTGAGCATGGCGAAGGAATAGGCCATGTGCAGCTTGTCACCGCCCGAGGTATATTCCCCCATGATCTCGATCTGGCGGCGGCCGTTTTCGCCCACCTCGCCCACCATCATGGTTTCCCCGTATTCGTCACACAGGCGGCGCATGGCGCGCAGAACGTCAAGGTTTTCGGGCTGGGTCTTCGAGAAAAGCTGCGTCTGCGCCTCGTAAGGGTTCACGGGGCAGATCGCGTGATCACCCGCCGGATTGTCGCGCAAGAGGCGGTCGTGGACATAGAAATTGACAGTATCAAGGCGGAACCCGTCCACGCCGCGTTCCAGCCAGAACCGCATGGTTTCCAGAATGGCCGCGACAACCTCGGGGTTGTGGAAGTTCAGGTCGGGCTGTTCGGTCATGAAGTTGTGGAAATAGTACTGCCGCCGTGTCGTGTCGTAACGCCAGGCCGATCCGCCAAAGATCGACATCCAGTTGTTCGGCGGCGTGCCGTCCTGTTTAGGATCGGCCCAGACATACCAGTCAGCCTTGGGCTTGTCGCGGCT
>JAFIEN010000296.1 GCA_020832515.1 Rubellimicrobium sp.
ATGCAACGGGACAGGACAAAGGGCCGATGGCAGCAGAGATGGATGAGGACTTTCACGACCAGGTGCTCTCGGCGATCTACGATTGCGCGGTCGATCCGGCGGGCTGGGGCGCGGCCCTGACGATGATCCGTGACCGGCTGGACCTGTCCTATCTGCTTCTGCATTTCTTCCGCTTTCCCCCCGGCTACCCGGACGTGCCGCAAGAGGGGATGGTCGTCGGCACCGAATGGGACCGCGACTGGCTGAACCGGCTGGAGCCGCTTCTGCCCAGCGTGCCGCATTTCGACAGGATGCGCCGGACGCCCATCGACCGGCCTGCAACGCAGCTTCAGTTCCTGCCCGAAGAGGAGTTCCGCCAGACGGAGTTCTACCGGGTCTGGGTCGCGCCGCAGCGGTTGCGCTACAACTGCCTTGTGAATGTGGTGGCGCGTGAAAACATGGTTGCGATGCTCTCGGGTGCTTCGGGTGAAGAGCGCGGGGTGATCTCGGAGCGCGATACGGCGCTTCTGGCGAAGCTGTCGCCGCATGTGCGGCGCGCGCTGATGATCTCGGACCTGCTGGACGAGACGCGCAGCCAGCAGATGATGCAGGCGCGGCTGCTGGACGGGCTGCGGGTCGCGCTGTTTCTGGTGGGCGAGCGGGGGCACATTTCCTACGCCAACACGGCGGGCGAGGAGATGCTGAGCGCGGGTGAACTGGCCACCGGCAAGGGCGGCAGGCTGGGATCGCCCGCGCGGGTGGGCGGGCCGGCGCTTGCGGCCTCGATCACGCGGGCCTGCACGGGAAGCGATGCGGATATCGGCGTCTGGGGCAACGGCATTCCCCTGATGGTCGATGGTGGCGATCCGGGGGTGGCCTATGTCCTGCCGCTGGGCCGGTCGGACAAGCGGCACGCCCTGGGCAACGGCATGGCGGCGGTGGCGATCACCACGCGCGACGATGCCTGCCCGCCCGAGACCGAGGTGCTGATGGCGCTGACCGGCCTGACCGCAGCCGAGGTGCGGGTGGCGCTGGCGGTGGCCGCGGGCCGGTCGCTTGATTCCGTGGCAGCCGACAACGACGTGACGACCGAGACGGTGCGGCGGCATCTGAAGAACGCCTATGACAAGACCGGCGCCCGGTCGCAGCCGGCGCTGGGTGCCTATGTCAATGCGCTGCGGGTGCCTCTGACGCTGCGGACGGGATAGGCCCTTGTCGTCGGCCGCGCGAGGGACCACCTTGCCCGGGCAGGAGGACCGTAGATGACCGATGACCCCGACCGCCACGCCGCCAAGATGGCCAAGAAGAAGGCCGCGCGCGACAAGATCATGGCCACCAAGACCGGCGAAAAGGGGCTGGTGATCGTCCATACCGGCAAGGGCAAGGGCAAATCCTCGGCCGCCTTCGGGATGATCTTCCGCTGCATCGCCCATGGCATGCCCTGCGCCGTGGTCCAGTTCATCAAGGGCGCGATGAGCACGGGCGAGCGCGACCTGATCCTGTCGCGGTTTTCCGATGTCTGCCAGTTCCACACGATGGGCGAAGGCTTCACCTGGGAGACCCAGGACAAGACCCGCGACACCGAGATGGCGCAGGCCGCCTGGGAAAAGGCGAAGGAGCTGATCCGTGACCCGGCGAACCGGATGGTGCTTCTGGACGAGATCAACATCGCGATCCGCTATGATTATGTGAACATCGCCGATGTCGTGGCCTTCCTGCGCGACGGGAAACCGCCGATGACCCATGTCGTGCTGACGGGCCGCAACGCGCATGAGGATCTGATCGAACTGGCCGATCTGGTGACCGAGATGGAACTGGTGAAACACCCCTTCCGGTCGGGCATCAAGGCGCAGGTCGGGGTCGAGTTCTGAGACGGAAGACCGCACCCGTCCGTTTGTCTTGTTCGCCGCACAAACTGTGCTAACGTTGTATGCAATAGCGCACCAGGAATGGGCAGGATCCGGTTGACGGCTCCTTCGACATCCGCACTCGCGCTCCGGGAATTGCGGTTTGGCCGATCGCGACAGATCTTCGGATGATGCTTTCTGGCAGGCGCGCACGGCGCTTCGCCTGCAGCGCCGCGTCTTGCCCGAGGCCTCGGTCCAGCTTCTGGCCGATGAAGTGGTACGGCGCCTTGCGAACCAGCATCTCGAAGACACTGTCGCGGGCCTGGGGCCGGGCATTCCGACGGTCGAGCAGTTTCACGCGGCGCTTGTGTCGTCCGATTCCGATGCGGCCTTCCGGCTGATCCGTCAGGAGCGGCACGACGGGACACCGCTCGAGGCGGTCTATCTGGGCACGCTGGCGGCGGCCTCCCGCCATCTGGGAGTGTTGTGGGACGAAGACCGGATCTCGTTCCTGCAGCTGACTGTCGCCGCGGGGCGCATCTTCGAGATCATGCGCTGGCTGCGCCGCCAGATCCCCCAGCCGAGCGGGGTCGACGTCCTGACCAAGCACGCGCTGTTCGCCACCGTCCCGGGCGAGATGCATTCGATCGCCATCACCATTTCGGCCGATCTGTTCCGCAACCGTGGCTGGGAGATCGAGCTTCTGACAGGCCTCGACCACGAGGCCCTGATCGAGGCGATCGCGGGGCGGGGCTACCGGATCATCGGTCTGTCGGCCAGCAATGCGGGGATGGTGGTGCCGCTCACGCGGATGATCGTGGCCCTGCGGATTACCCATCCCGAGGCGAAGATCCTGGTCAGCGGGCGGATCGTCGAAGAGGTGCCGGGGCTGAACGCCCTGATCCGCGCCGATGCCGTACTTGCCGACGGCGACAATGCGGTCGCCATGTGCGAACGGCTTGCGCGCGACGGGTAATCGGCCGCGCCCGCGCTTTGCCCTGTCTAGGATTGATTGGCGGCCGCGTCGGCCTGATGGACCTGCGTGAGCGTGCGCGAGGTCGAGAGGGCCTCGGGATCGGTCCGGCAGTCGATCACGGCAAGGCGGCCCGCGGCGCGGGCGCGGGTGAAGGCGGCGGCGAAATCGGCGGTCTGCGTAACCGTCTCGCCATGCGCGCCGTAGGCGCGGGCGAGGGCGGCGAAATCGGGGCTGACCATCTGCGTGCCCGAGACCCGGCCGGGATAGTGCATCTCCTGATGCATCCGGATCGTGCCGTATTGACCGTTGTTCATCACCACGACGATCGGTGCCGCGCCGTGCTGCAGGGCGGTCGACATTTCGTTCAGGGTCATCTGGAAGCAGCCGTCGCCCGCAAGACAGACCACCGTCCGGTCGGGGTGTTCCAGGCTGGCCGCGACGGATGCCGGAAAGCCATAGCCCATCGAACCCGAGGTTGGCGCAAGCTGGCCGGGAAACGCGCGGAAGCGGAAATAGCGTTGCAGCCAGGTGGCGTAATTGCCTGCCCCGTTGGTGACGATGGCATCCTCGGGCAGCGTCTCGGACAGCCAGCCGATCACCTCTTCCTGCCGGACATCGCCCGGCGTCCGCACCGGGGCGAGCCAGCTTTCGAAATCGGCGCGCGCCGATCCTGTCCAGTCGGCCCAACCGGGGCCCGCCGCCTGAAGCCGGGCCAGGGCCGCCACGAAATCGGGCGCGCGCGCCGTCACGGCAAGTGTCGTCGGCCAGACGCGGCCGGGCTCGTCGGGATCGGGATGGACATGGACGATCCGTGGAACGGGCCCGGCGGGATCGACCAGCGTGTAACCCTTCGTCTCGATGTCGCCCAGCCGGCTGCCGATGACCAGAAGCGCATCGGCCTCTGCCAGCCGGCGGGCAAGGGCGGGGTTCATCCCGGTGCCAAGATCGCCTGCATAGCAGGGGTGACGGTTGTCGATGAAATCCTGCCTCCGGAAGCCCGCCACGACCGGCAGGCCCCAGCTTTCGGCAAAGCGCGAGAGGTCTGCCGCGGCGGCGCCCGACCACTGCGGCCCGCCCACGATCACAAGGGGGCGCGCGCTGCCTGACAGGGCCTGCATCGCGGCGGCGGCGGCGGGGGCAAGATCGACCGGTGCCTCGGCCACCGGGCCGGGCAGATCGGCGACATCGGCGCGCGCGCTCAGCATGTTCTCGGGCAGGGCGAGCACAACCGGCCCCGGCCGCCCCGACATCGCCACGCGCCAGGCGCGGCCGATGTATTCGGGCAGACGTTCGATCTGGTCCACCTCGGCGGCCCATTTCGCCAGCCCGCCGAAGACGCCGCGGTAATCCACCTCCTGAAAGGCCTCGCGGTCGCGGTGGGCGGTGTCGATCTGGCCCACGAACAGGATCATCGGGGTCGAGTCCTGCCGCGCCACATGCACGCCGGCGCTGGCATTGGTGGCACCGGGGCCGCGCGTGACGAAGCAGATGCCGGGCGTTCCGGTCAGTTTGCCATGCGCCTCGGCCATCATCGCGGCGCCGCCCTCCTGCCGGCAGACGATGTTGGTGATCCCGCTTTCGTAAAGCCCGTCGAGTGCGGCAAGAAAGCTTTCGCCGGGCACCGAAAACACCCGTCGTACCCCAAGCCGGACCAGCTGGTCCGTCAGGATCTGTCCACCGTGCCGCATGGGTCGCTCCTTACGTGTCGGCATACCTTGGGATACCTCTGCGCAAAGGGCAAGGTGGCTTGCCTGCCGGGGTCCGAGGCTTAGCTTGCCCGACGGTGCTTGCGGGAAGGGATGTCGATGACGGCGCTGCTGGGAATATCGGGATCGCTGCGGGCGGCCTCCTACAACACGAAACTGGTGCATGAGGCGGCGCGGCTTTACGCGCCCGACAGCTTTGTCTTCGCCGATCTGCGCTTGCCGCTTTATGACGGCGATCTCGAGGATGCAGAGGGCATCCCCGCGACCGTCCGGCACCTTGCCGATCAGATCAGGGCCGCCGATGCGGTGGTCATCTCGACCCCCGAATACAACAAGGCGCTGTCGGGCGTGCTGAAGAACGCGCTCGACTGGGTCAGCCGCACGAAGGGTGGCCCCTGGCGGGACAAGCCGGTGGCGATCATGTCGGCCACCGGCGGGCGGGCCGGGGGCGAGCGGTCGCAATTCTCGCTCAGACTGTGCCTCAACCCGTTCCGGCCAAGGGTGCTGCCCGGGCCGGAGGTTCTGGTCGGGCAGGCCGAACACCACTTCGATGCCGAGGGGCGGCTGGTGACCGAGAGCTATCTCAAGGC
>JAFIEN010000297.1 GCA_020832515.1 Rubellimicrobium sp.
CCGCCGCCCCCCCCCCCCCCCCCCCCCCCCCCCCCCCCCCCGGTCGCCGCCGCCCCCCATCACCGCCGCCCGCGCCCGACCGGCCCGCAATGCAGCCTAGCGGTTCATTGCCCTGCTCAGGATGATGACCGGCAGGATTCCCGCCAGCACGATCAGAAGTGCCGAGGTCGATGCCTCTTCCAGCCGCCCGTCCTGTGCCAGCCGGAATGTCCGGATCGCCAGCGTATCGAAATTGAAGGGGCGCAGGATGATCGTGGCGGGCAATTCCTTCATCACATCCGCAAAGACAAAGATCGCTGCCGCCAGCAAGCCCCGCCGCAAAAGCGGCAGATGCACGCGCGTCAGAACGCCTGCGGGGGCCGCCCCCAGATTGCGTGCAGCCGCGTCCATGCTGGGCGGGATCCGCTGAAAGGCCGCATCCACCGTCTTGAGCGCGACCGCGAGGTAGCGCACCACATAGGCGAACATCAGCGCAAAGACCGTCCCGCTGAGCAGAAGCCCCGTCGAGATGCCGAAATTCGCGCGCATGAAGCTGTCCAGAGTGTTGTCGAACAAACCCAGCGGCAACAGGACGCCCACCGCGATCACCGCCCCCGGCATCGCATAGCCCAGCGAGGCGGCCTCGATGGCGGCGCCGATGGCCGGTCCGCCCTGCTGGCGCCGGGCATAGCCAAGCACGATCGCAAGACAGAGCAGGATGACCGAGGCCCCCGCAGCCATGATCAGGCTGTTGCGCACGAAAGCGAAGAAGCGCGGCCCCCAGAACGGATCCCCCGCGATGATCGCCAGCCGCAAGAGCTCGGCCGCCGGCAGCAGAAACCCGAGCAGCACCGGCACAAGGCAGGCCAGTGCCGCCAGAAGCCCCGGCCCCCGCGCCAGCCGCACACGCTCCAGCGCCCGTCCGCCGCGCTTGCCGTCGAAGCGCCGGTTGCCCCGGATCAGCCGCTCGACCAGAAAGGCGGTCGCGGCGAAACAGACCAGGAGCGCCGCCAGCTGCGCCGCGGCCACCGGCGCGCCACGCGCGAACCAGGTGCGGAAGATGCCCGTCGTCATCGTCTGCACGCCCAGATGCACCATGGCGCCATATTCGGCCATCGTCTCCATCGCGACGAAGGCTGCACCGGCAGCGATCGCGGGCCAGGCCATCGGCAGTGCGACCACGCGAAAGGCCGAGGCCCGGCTGTGCCCCAGCGCACGGGCCGAATCCATCATGTCCTGCGACTGCCCCAGAAACGCCGCCCGCGAGAGCAGATAGACGTAAGGATAAAGCACCAGCGCCATCAGCACGATTGCCGCCGGCAGTGACGCCATCTGCGGAAACCAGTAGTCCCCCCGTCCCCAGCCGAAAGTGCCGCGCAGCCAGGTCTGGACCGGGCCCCAGTAACTCAGCCTGTCGAAATAGACATGGGCGATCACATAGGCCGGCATCGCCATCGGCAGCATCAGCGCCCATTCGAAGACGCGCCGTCCCGGAAAGTCATGCGCCGCCACCAGCCAGCCCGTCGTCACCCCGATGATCGTGGCCAGCGTCAGCACCCCGCCCAGCATCATCAGCGTGTTGCGCACATAAAGCGGCAGCACCGTCTGCGCGAGTTCGGCCCAGACCCCGCCCGAGGGCACGAAGACCCGGCTGAGCACGGCCAGGATCGGAAAGAGGACGATGGCGACAATCAGCAGCGCCAGCACCGTCCAGGCCGACGGATAGCGCCTTCCCATGCGCAACGATGGGTGTCTGCTGACGGTGGGGCTTGTCATGTCCGGGGTCTTTGCTTTCGGGGATCGGTCGGCATGGCACAGGGAATGATAATTGACTGTTCTTGTCAACATTGCATGGGTGGATTAAGTCACCCTCCGGGGAAGGCAGCGGGACCGCTCGCCTTGCCCCCTTTTGGCCAACCCAGCGGGCACCGCAGCCCCAGGCAGGCATGGATACAATGAAGGAGTTCTTCCATGTTGCGCATCGCGCCCGTCTCGACCCTTGCCCTCTGCCTTGCGGTTCCCGCTTTTGCCGAAGAGGTCAACCTCTACTCCGCCCGCCATTACGACACCGATTTCGCCATTTTCGAAGCCTTCACCGAGGCGACGGGGATCACCGTCAACCTGATCGAGGCCTCGGGCGACGAACTGATGGCGCGGATCGAATCCGAAGGCGCAAACAGCCCCGCCGATCTGTTCTGGACCGTCGATGCCGGCCGTCTCTTCAATGCGGTCGAACGTGACATGTTCCAGCCGGTTCGAAGCGACCTGCTCGAAGCGGCCATCCCCGAGGGCCTGCGTCACCCTGACGGCCTCTTCTTCGGTGTCACGACGCGCGCCCGGGTGATCTACTACAATGTCGAGAACGGCCTGCCCGAGAACGTCACCAGCTTCGAGGATCTGGGCAATCCCGATCTGGGCCTCACGGTCTGCATCCGGTCCTCCTCGAACATCTACAATCTCTCGCTGATGGCCGAGATCATCGAAGTGCATGGCGAGGAGGTGGCCGAGGCCTGGGCGACCGGGCTTCTGGGCAATCTGGCACGCACGCCCCAGGGCGGCGACACCGATCAGATCCGGGGCGTCGCGGCCGGCGAATGCGATCTGGCGGTTGCCAATACCTATTACTGGGGCCGGCTTCAGATCTCCCAGAACCCTGCCGACCGCGAGGCCGCGGCCCGCGTCCTGCCGATCTTTCCCAATCAGGACGATCGCGGCACGCATGTGAACATCTCGGGCCTCGGTGTGCTGACCCATGCGCCCAACCCCGAGAATGCGGTGGCCTTCATCGAATACCTCGCCTCGCCGGTGATCCAGTCGATCCTTGCCGACCAGAACAACGAATATCCGGTGGTCGAGGGCGTGACCATCGCCGGTCCGATGCGGGACTGGTCCGACTTCAAGCGCAGCGACACCAATGTCGCGGTCTTCGGCACCAACCAGGCCGAGGCGATCCGCATCTGGGATCGGGTCGCCTTCCCCTGATCCCGCAAGGCCCGAGCCGGCCCGCCGCCAAACCCGGGCGGAAGAAACGCGGCGGGCCCTTTCGGGGCCCGCCGTCGCGCCTTGCGCCCGCCCGCCCGACGGCCCTAACCTGTCGTCGGCCACTGGTGGTGGCCATTGTCGGGCGGGAAGGATCAACCCATGAAGAATTTCCGGCGCGTCTTCGGGGACGGCAAGCCCGTGATCGCGATGGTCCATCTCGGCGCGCTGCCGGGCAGCCCGCTCCATGATGCCAGGGCCGGTCTCGACGGCCTTCTCGCCGGCGCGCGGGCCGACCTCATGGCGCTGCAGGCGGCCGGCGTCGATGCGATCATGTTCGGCAACGAGAACGACCGCCCCTACGAGTTTCAGGTCGATACCGCCTCGACCGCGACCATGGCCTTCCTGATCGGCCAGCTTCGGTCCGAGATCACCGTCCCCTTCGGCGTCAATGTCCTGTGGGATCCGCACAGCACCATCGCGCTGGCCGCCGCCACCGGCGCCGCCTTCGTGCGCGAGATCTTCACCGGCACCTATGCCTCCGACATGGGCCCCTGGACGCCTGACGCCGGTGCCGCCATGCGCTACCGCGACAGGCTGGGCCGGCGCGACCTTGCCATGCTCTACAATGTCAGCGCCGAATTCGCCGACAGCCTCGACCGCCGCCCGCTCCCTGACCGGGCGCGCTCGGCCGTCTTCTCCTCGATCCCCGATGCGGTGCTGGTCTCGGGCCAGATCACCGGCGAGGCCGCCCGGATGGAGGATCTCGATGCCGTCAAGCGCGTCCTGCCGACAACCCCGGTGCTGGCCAATACCGGCGTCAGGCACGACACCGTGGCCGAAGTGCTGCGCATCGCCGACGGTTGCGTCGTGGGCTCGGCGCTCAAGGTGGACGGCGACACCTGGAACGCGGTCGATCCCGACCGCGCGGCCGATTTCATGGCCCGCGCCCGCGCCGCGCGGGGGCAATGATGACCGACCGCCTGCGCGCGGATCTGACCGCGCTGATGCTGATCCCCGGCCTCTCGGGGCATGAGGAACGCGTCGCCGCCCATATCCGTGCCGCCCTGCGCGAAACGGGCCTTGCCCCGCAAACCGACCGCATGGGCAATGTCATCGCCACCATCCCGGGCGATCCGGCCGCCCCCTCGGTCATGCTGTTTGCGCATATGGACCAGCTCGGTTTCTTCGTCCGCCGGATCGAGGCGGACGGTCTGATCCGGGTCGAACGCATGGGCGGGGTGTCGGAACGCGCCATGGCGGCGCAGGCGGTGCTCCTTTGCCCGCCGGGGCAGGACGACGTGCCGGGCCTGATCCTGAACAAGGCCCATCACGCCACCACCCCGGACGAGAAATACCGCGTCCTGACCGCGCCCGAGATCCTGATCGACACCGGCCACGGCTCGAAACAGGCGGTCGAGGCGGCAGGCATCCGCATCGGCACGCCCGTCGTCTATCTGCCCCGCGTCTTGGATCTGGCGGGCGGGCGGATCGCCGGCACTTCGGTCGACGACCGCGCCGGCTGCGCCGTCCTTCTCGCCATCGCCCGCGCTCTGGCGGCAACGGATTGGCAGGGGCCTACGGTCCATTTCGTCTGGTCGGTGCAGGAGGAATTCAACCTGCGCGGCGCCGTGGTCGCAGCCCAGGTCCTGCAGCCCGAGATCGCGCTGCAGATCGATCTGATGCTGGCCAGCGACACGCCCGACATGGCTCAGCGCGGCGAGATGGTGCTGGGCGGCGGCCCCGGCATAAGCCTCTATTCCTTCCACGGGCGCGGCACGCTCAACGGGGTGATCCCGCATCCCGCTCTCGTGCGCCTCTTCGAAGAAACAGCCGCGAAAGCCGCCATCCCCCTCCAGCGCTCGGCCCAGGTGGGGGTCCTGACCGATCTCTCCTACATCCAGATGCTGGGCGCGGGCGTGGCCAGCCTCGACATCGGCTTTCCCATGCGCCATTCGCATTCCGCGCTGGAATGCTGCGACATGGCCGACCTCGAAGCCCTCACCCGCCTGACGCTGGCCGCCCTCGCGGCCATCCGCCCCGGCTTCTCCCTCTCGCGCGAGGCTGGCCCGTGACCACCCCCCTGCAGCTTCTTTTGTTCGAAAATATCCCGGGGGGA